>CADBLY010000101.1 GCA_902795725.1 uncultured Erysipelotrichaceae bacterium | reverse complement strand
TAATGTTTGTCCAATATGTAATCATCCACAAAGTTATTTTGAAAGAAAAGCAAATAACTATTAATTTTTGACAAAAATTAAAAAACTGATATAATATTTAACCAAGGTGATGGCATGAAGTATTATATCAGTTTTATTTTGCTGATTTTAGCTTGCATATTAATAGTATATTTTGGTAATAAAAAAGAAATAGAAAAAATAGATTTAAATCCTAAGATATATATTAATACTAAAAGTGAAATTAATGATAATTATATATATGCTAATATAGATGTATATGTTAATAATAGTAGAAAGACATTTTCTAATGTTTTAATAAAATTGCGTGGAAATACAACAAGAAGATATTCTAAAAAGCCATATACACTTAAATTTGAAGAAGATATATCTTTGTTAGGACTTAATAAAAGTAAAAAATTTAATCTTATTTCTAATGGTTATGATGAAACTTTAATGCGCAATAAATTAGCTTATGATTTTGCTAATAATACTCATTTACCACATAGTGTGAGTAGTAGATATGTTGATCTTTATTTAAATAATGAATATTTTGGTAATTATTTATTAACGGATAAAGTTGATGTATCTGATAGTGATTATTTTTTAGAATATGAAATTTATAGAGATCAGCCTACGGAAACATATTTTGTTACTAATAAATATAATTGGCGTTTTAATGTTCATGAAGGCAATGATTTGGATCGTTTAGCTGATTTTTTTGATAAATTGGAGATGGCATTAGAGAGTAAGAATTATGCTATTATAAGTAAGTATGCTGATCTTGATTCATTAATTGATGGATATATAATACAAGAATATTTTAAAGATGTTGATTGTAATTTTAGTTCTTTATATTTTTACATTAAGGATAATAAAATATATGCAGGACCTTCTTGGGATTTTGATTTATCGATGGGTTTGAGATATCCAATGCATTTGTATGAAGAATATAATAATATAAACCATTTAGGTAATAATTCAGGCAATAGTTATGAAAGTTTGTATTGTAATAAAAATATTTATGGTGAATTATTGAAGGTAGATAAAATAAAAAGAAGAGTTATTAGAAGATATCAAGAATTACAACCTTTGATTAGAAATATATATACAACAGAAAATCTAAAATATTCGGTTATTGATCAATATAGTTATTTTTATAAAACTTACTATGATAAGAATAATATTATATGGAAACAGGAATGGGTAATAGATGAATCTTATGAGGATCGATTAAATTATTTAAAAAAATGGTTAAAATTAAGAAATGAATGGTTACTTAGTGAGTATCATATTGATTACTACTAGTAATCATTTTTATTTTATTATATAATGAGTGTAGAGGTAGTGATGTGATGATAAAAATATATAATAAATATAAAGAGATAATTAATTATTTAATATGTGGTTTAATAACTACTATAGTGAGTCTTATTAGTTATTATTTTTTAGTATATACTATATTAAATCCAAATGTTAGTATAGAATTACAAATTGCAAATATTATATCTTGGATAATAGGGGTAATAGTTGCTTATATAACTAATCGTAAATATGTTTTTGCAAGTAAAAGTACAAATATTAAAAAGGAGCTAAGTAGTTTTACTATATCTCGTATTTCTACATTATTACTGGATATGTTAATTATGTTTTTGTTTGTTACACTACTACATTTTAATGACAAAGTATTTAAAATTATTTCACAGATTTTAGTTATTATTAGTAATTATCTTTTAAGTAAGTTATTTGTTTTTAAAAAATAACTTTTTCTTTACAAACAAATGTTTGTGTAGTATAATGTTTTTGGTGAGAGTGATGAAGAGAATATATGCTTGTATTGATTTAAAAAGTTTTTATGCTTCAGTTGAATGTGTCAAGAGAAATTTAGATCCTTTGAGTACTAATTTAGTAGTGGCAGATAATAGTCGTACGGAAAAAACTATTTGTTTAGCTGTTAGTCCATCTTTAAAAGAATATGGACTGTCTGGACGTTCAAGATTGTATGAAGTAATTAGTAAAGTTAAAAAAATAAATAATGAGAGAAGTAAAAAAGTATTTAAGTTTCAAGGGAAATCTTTTAATAAATTAGAACTTGAGAAAAATAAATTACTTGAATTAGATTATATTATTGCTCCGCCAAGAATGGCTTGTTATATTGATTATAGTAGTAAAATTTATAGTATTTATCTTAAATATGTATCGAAAGAAGATATTTATCCTTATTCTATTGATGAAGTATTTATGGATATTACTGATTATTTAAAGTATTATCAAAAAAGTCCACAGGAATTAATAACTTCTATTTTAAAGGATGTTTTAGAATCAACAGGAATAACAGCAACAGCGGGAATTGGAACGAATCTTTATTTAGCTAAAATAGCTATGGATATACAGGCTAAAAAGTGTTTGCCTAATGAAGATGGAGTTAGAATAGCTTTTTTAGATGAATATAGTTATAGGAAGTATTTATGGAATCATAAACCAATAAGTGATTTTTGGAGAATAGGAAAAGGTTATGTTAAACGATTAGCTAATCTTAATCTTTATACAATGGGAGATATTGCTAAATATAGTTTAAGTAATGAAGATAAATTATTTAAAGTATTTGGTATTAATGCGGAGATACTTATAGATCATGCATGGGGATATGAGATATGTACTTTAAAGGATGTTAAACATTATAAACCGAGAAGTAATTCTTTATCAAAAGGACAAGTTTTAAGTGAGCCATATGATTATATTAAGGCTAAATTAATAGTAAGAGAGATGATTGATTTATTAAGTTTAGATTTGGTTGCTAAACATTATAAAACTAATCAATTAGTTTTAACGATTGGTTATGATATATCTAATATTGATAATGGGTTTAAGGGAATTATGGTTAAAGATGTTTATGGTAGAACTATTCCTAAACCTTCTTTTGGAACTATTAATATTGATAAGTATACTTCTTCTTCTAATATATTAATGAATAAAATAATGGAATTATTTGATAGAATAATTGACAGAAAATTATTGGTTAGAAAAATAAATATATCAGCTAATCATTTGTTGAATGATAATAAGATAGTTAATGATATAAGATATGAACAGTTTAATCTTTTTGATGATTATAGTGATTTTGATAGTGAAAAAGCAAAAGAGAAAGACTTAGAAGTTAGAGAAGATAAGATTCAAGAAACTATTCTAAATATAAAGAATAGGTATGGTAAAAATGCTATCTTAAAAGGTATGAATTTAAGTATGGGTGCGACTACAATACTTAGAAATAAACAAATAGGGGGTCATAATGCATGAATTATGATGAAATAATTAATATTAAATATCCTTTTAATTTAATGCATAAAAGAATGGATAAAGCAAGTAGAGCTGCGATATTTGCGCCGTTTGCTGCTTTATCTGGCCATAAAGAAACATTAATGGAAGTATCTCGTTTAACCGATAAAAAAATAGATATTGATGATAGTTTAAAAGATATTATTAATAATAAATTAAATATAATAAATAATAATATTAAGTTTTATCCGATGATATCTATTACATATTTTTTAAAAGATAAATATAAGGATGGTGGAGAATATTTAACAATAAAAGATAGAGTTAAGAAAATTGATTTATATAACAAACTAGTTATTATGCAAGATAAAACAATTATTTATATGCAAGATATTATTGATATTGATCTTTTAACTAATAAAATATAAAAAAATTTTAAAAAAACAAACACAAAAGCCATATAATATGTTATAATACATATGGCTTTTTAATTTACACACCTTCTTGATTAAGTAATCGGTGCCTTATGGTGGTTATTTAAGTTGATAGAGGTGGAGGGAAAACAAAAGGAGGATGAAAGTATGGCTGTTGTGTCAATGAATTACTTATTAGAAGCTGGTGTTCATTTTGGTCATCAAACAAAAAGATGGAATCCTAAAATGAAACCTTATATTTTTACTTCAAGAGATGATATTTATATTATCGATTTACAAAAAACT
>CADBLY010000100.1 GCA_902795725.1 uncultured Erysipelotrichaceae bacterium | reverse complement strand
TTTTTACCCTCCTTATAAATAAAAAAAGAATATCATAAGATATTCGCTATTATGATTATACCAGATTTTTACATATTTGTTTATAATTTTGTTTATTATTCTCTAAAAATATGCTATATTATTAGTAGTGAGTGATATTTATCATATCACTAGAGAAAGAGTTGTAGATATCTACGACACTCGCTCCATTTAAAAACTACTTACGGATATCCGTAAGTTTTTTTTTAACATTAAAAGTATTAGCAATAAAGTAGAATCTATTCTTTTAGAGACCACTTTATAAGCTTCAATTATATATATTTAATCATCATTACTATTTTCTTTTAAATACTACTCTGAACATAGTTTTACCATTTTCTGATTTTGCACTTATTGATCCATTATGATTTTCAACGATATTTTTAGCTATAGCAAGTCCTAAACCATATCTATTATCTTTTCTATTCCTAGATTTATCAACACGATAAAATCTTTCAAATATTCTTTCTTCTTCTAAAGCAGGTATTCCTTCTCCTTCATTTATTACTTCTAAAAATATATCCCTTTTACGATATAGGTTTATATCTATTTTACCATTTTTCTTAGAATGCTTAATAGCATTATCTAATAATATCTCTACTAATTGTTTCAAACTATTTTCATTTAAATTAATATATATATTATCTTCAATATTATCATTTAGTATTAAATTATTCTCATATATTTTTGCTTCAAATGTCAAAACTTGTAATTCAATTATTTTAGATAAATTACCCTGAGATAGTACAGGAACAACATTTTCGCTTTTAGATAATTCTAATAAATCATTGATTAAAATATTCATTCTATCAGCTTCATTTTTTATATTTTTCAACCATTTTTTTTCTTTAGGATTATCTTCTAAAGCTTCCGAAGAAGAAATAATAACAGAAAGTGGTGTTTTTAATTCATGTGATGCATCAGCTATAAAATCTTTTTGTTTTTTAAAACTTATCTCAACTGGTTTAATAATCCAATTAGTTATAATTCTAGAAATAATAACAATTATTATCTCCAATAATATAAATAAAACTAATGATGAAATAAAATTATATCTTAATCTATTTTGATTCATTATATTATCAGAAATAACTAAAACATTATTATGTATAGAATAAGAATATCTATTAAAATATAAAATACCAATATTTTCTTTTTTATTTTTATTTAAAATACTATTAGCTAACTTCTTAATTTCACTATTACTAACATTGCGATTAGAATTATTTCTAATTCTTTTAATACGTTCATTATCTAATTCAATAGTATAAATATTAGTATCCATAAATATTGCATTAGGTTTATCATTCATATGTCTTAGATTATCCCTAACAATTCTTACTTCTCTATTATAGTTTTGAACATTAAATATGACAATAAAAAGTAATAAAGACAATGTTAAAATAGAAAGAATCGTAATAAATGTCTTAATTTGCAATTTTTTCATTAACATACTCCATTCTATATCCAAGGCCTCTAACCGATTTAATAACAACTGATGATTGAATAGCCTTTAATTTTCTTCTAATAAAAGTTAAATATACTTCCAAATTATTAGATTCTATTTCATTATCAATACCCCATATTTTTTCATACAATTGTTCCTTTGATATTATTTGATTAGGATTACTAATAAAAAACTCAAGCAAAAGAAATTCTTTTTTTACTAATTCCACTGTATTATCATTACAAGTTAATTTAGAATTCTTTATTGATAAAGATAAATCTTCAAATTCAACTACGTCCTTTTTAAACCCATTTTTATTTTTTAAATGAGCATTTACTCGCGCTAATAATTCATCCATATGAAAAGGTTTTGTAACATAATCATCTGCTCCCTTATCAAAACCATTCAATTTATCATCTAACATAGATTTGGCTGTAAGCATAATAATCTTTGTATTAATATCCTGCTCTCGAAGTTTTTTTAAAACAGTAAAACCATCCATATATGGCAACATAACATCAAGAATAATTAGATCATATATACCTGTAGAAGCGTTATATAAACCTTCTTCGCCATCCATAACAATATCTACTTCATACTTTTCTTTTATAAGTCTACTTTTAATTGCATCAGCAATATTAAATTCATCTTCTACTATTAAAATACGCATATTATCACCACCAAAATATTAATATACTTGTATTAAATAAACATTAAATTAATATTAATATATCATATATTTTATAAACTGTCGAGAATAAAAGTTAAATATGTTAATATCCCATAAACATTTTTCTACTTTTCTATTAAATCTTTTATATTAACTATTTTTTTACTTATCATTAGAATATAATATAAATACACAAGACTTATATATTTTCATAATATCACTGACTTATACAAGCAGTATATAATGCATACAAAATATTTACTGAAAACATTTTTACAAAAAAAACAAGCTCCTTCCTAAGATACAAAAAACATCCAAATGAAAACGAAAAATTAACAAAATTTATTGAAATGGTAAATAGAATGTGCTATTATGTATATAGGGTGATGATATGATAACACTTATTATTGTACTTTTAATACTCATAACGCTATCTGTTATACTAGTAGTTTTTATTACAACCTTTAATCAATTTCAAGATTATACTATAAGAATAAATGAAGCTGAAGAAAGTATTGATTCTACTCTTAGAAAGAGATTTGACTTATTAAATAAATCCATAGGAATAATAAAAGCCAATTGTAAAGAAGATAAAGTATTAGAAGAAATTGTACAACTAAAATCAAAAAAATTAACTAATTTTGAATTGGATAGAAAACTATATGATTCCATAAATGAATTTAACACTTTCAAAGAAAAATACCCTAATTTACAAGAATCAGAAGCATATCTTAAAATAGAATTAGGATTATTTGAATCTGAATCAGAAATAGTATCATTAAGAAAATATTATAATGATATAATTACTGATTATAATAAAATGGTTAAAAGTGTTCCATCTAATCTTATTGCACTTCTAATGCACTGTAAAACCAAGTCTTATTTTGATGGCAATCATATCGATAAAGAAGACAATTCATTTACACTATAAAACATAGCGCTAGCTATGTTCTTTTATTGTTATAACCTTTTTAGCCTTACTAGTATTTCCACTATTATCACTAACTATATAAGTGATAACATATTTTCCCTTAATAGACGGTGTAATATTTCCTAAACCTTCTATTTTACAATATCCGCTATTATCACTACATCTAACATTATCTAATAAATTAATATTACTATTTGTATAATATTCAGTTTGATAATTATCATCAAATATTATACTAGGTATCTCTGTATCATTAATAATAATAATTTTTAAACTATCATTTATATCTGTTTCTACACTATCAGGATTATAATATACATAATAAAAACCATATTTAGACATATCTATTGTTTTAATACTATGTTCATTATAACTATATGTTTTTAAATCATCATCTGAAACAACATTACCATTATTATAACGATAAGATAATGCAGTACCACTATTTACATCTTCATATATAAGATTTAAATTATTATTAATACAAGTTTGAACATCTAAACTAATATCGTTATTTGAACTATCAATACCACAAACATTCAAACTAATTGCTTTTATATTTGTATTTAGTCCTAACTCAGTCCCAGAATTCTCCACAAATACAAATTTATAATTACCATTATATTTAACATTAGAATAATCTTCTCTTTCATTATCTTTATTATACGAAATATTAATAACCATATCATCAGGATATAAATATCCCGTTTTAGGATTTGTAAGAGACTTAACTAAAAATCCATTAGCCTTTAATAAACCTAGATTAATATCTAAAGTATCTTCATTATCATTATCTTTTGGTAATACATCAGTATTAGTCTCTGCCCAATTAACAGCGCTCCTTAGAATTATCTTTTCTTGATCTTTATAAAGACTTTCCTTACTATTCTTTATTGACTTAGACACTAAAGGAATAGTTATCGACGTTAAAATAGCAATTATAGTAAGTACCGCTAGTACTTCAGCTAATGTGAATCCTCTACTATTTTCCATTATATCAAACCCTTATTCTATTTTTTCCTATTTCCCTTTTTCAATACATAAATAAATATTAATACCAAAAATACACTTAATCCAATAACTATATATTCTTTATTAATTGAATTATCAAGTTTATTAATTTTCTCTTCAGTATCATTTAATTTAATAATATATTCCCCTTCTTTCGAATAGGAATAATTTTCTCTGGCATATTTCGCTAAATATTCTGGATCATGCAATTGATTAATCTCAATTTTTAAATCTTCCGCTTTAGTTTTTAAAGAACTATATTTTTCTTTTAAACTATTCTTTTGATTATACAGCTTATAAACATTATAACCTTGAAAACAAAGCGTAAATATAAAATAAAAAATTAGTATTACTGATAAAGTGCCAAACACCGTTAATCTTCGCTTAGTTGTTTTTTTTACCTTTCTCCTAGCCATATAATCACCATATAAATAGTATCATTTTTTATGCATATTTGCAACCCTCTTTAATATAAAATCATAACATATGAAACCAATAACAATACAAACAATAGAATAAAAGTGTAAAATAATATATCCTATTTTATTAATACCAACAAAATAAATAACAGACATAATAAACACAAATAATAAAGATATAATAATTTGATATATCTTTTTAATCTTATTAATATATTGATACATAACATCAAGTAAATATGAAAACATAAAACCATATATTAAAGAAAAAATAATTAATTTAATTTGAACCGACAAGTTAATCATTTAAATAACTTACTAAAAACACTTTCTTCCTTATTTTTTTTATTCATCGTTTCATTATATACAATACTATCTATTTTTCCTTTAATAGCAACATCACCTTGATATGTATCTAATTTAACTATTTCCAAATCAGAACCTTTAATTACCATATAACCCATATTAGTTTCTAATAAAAATTCTTTATCATTAAAACTCTCAATTTTTTTCACACCACTTATATTAATCGATTTACGTCCTACCATATTAACAATATGATTTCCTAACTTTTTTTCATCATCCATAACTTGTCCTCCTAACACATTTTATGCAAATAAAAAAAAGATATGAAAAAAAGAAGATTATTCTTCTTCTTCAAATGCTTTTAAAATTACATCATTAAACATTTCTCTTGTTTCCGTATTGATAGGATATACAATATCTCTATGTGTTCCATCTGGAAGCACTCTAGATGGCATTGATAAGAACAAACCATTCTTTCCTTCAATAACCTTAATACCAGTTATTTTAAAACAATCATCAATAATAACTGATACACTACCTTTCATTTTAGATTCATCATTTACTTTAAAAATTTTATCAACTGTAATTTTCATTTTATCCCTCCATCATTACACTTAAAATTATATTATAAACCAAGATAAAAATCAATACTTTTTCAAATTCTTTGCAATTTCTCGATTAATATCTTTATTTTTAATACTTTCTC
>CADBLY010000099.1 GCA_902795725.1 uncultured Erysipelotrichaceae bacterium | reverse complement strand
TTTAACTTGTGTTCCACTTATACCTTCATCAGCATATATACCTACAAATTCCCAATCTGGAGTATTTTTTATCATTTCAGAATAATGTTTAATTTGTGATGAATAACTTGTTAATTTCTATTATATATTTTTTTCTTATCTTTCATTACTTTATAATTATTATTCAATTTAAATATAGAATAAGCATTAGTTATAACTGTCATCATATCAAAAATTGATGAAGTAAATGATTTAATAAACAGATCGTATACAAACCATAATATCATTGTAAAAATAATTAACAGTTTAAAATAAATAATATTTTTAGTATTCATTAACCATAAATATATAATTGTGCTGATAAGTGGTAGAAAACCAATCATGCCTATATTATTAAATTTAATTGACAAAACAACTACCGACACAGTTATTAAAATTTTTGATAACAAATTTAATTTATCTTTATAACAAAGTATATTTCGTATTGCACTAATAAAATTAACTATAGCCCCGACTATTCCACCTAAAATAATATTACTAATTACTGACAAACATATTTGAATAGTTTGAGCATATAAAACTTTTTGCTTGCTCTTTAACATTCCCGAGTAAACCATTATTATAGAGGCGATAAGAGCAATTATATTTCCTAAAACAATATAAACCACGTTTATTCCTCTGTATTATTCTATATTTTCATTCGAATTCAAAAATAAATCTGCCAACGATTCTTTGATAGCATATATATATACATATATTGCTTCAACAAAATCTTCTTCTTCATAATTTGTTTCATTTAGATCAATAATTTCACGATTAAACAATGTTTTTGAATTTGTATTTTTTTGTAAATTTAATGCACTTAATACGGCAATTAAATTCTTTATTTCCGAAATTGTTAATTTCTTCTTGTTTATAATTGATAATTTTTTAAAATTTACTATTAATTCATTAAAATCACTATCTTCTACGAACTCCATTTATTTCTCCTTCTATTTTACTATTATTGTTAGTAAGATTTTTCCAATGAGACATTATTTTTTCAAATTTTGACTTCATTTTATATTTTAATTCGCTTTCCTTAAACAATCTATGCTCTCTTTCTCGTTCCTTACATTTTTCCTTTGTTTTAATAATAAATTGATTTTTATCATAATTCTTATACTCTTGTAAAAGTTTTTTAGCAGTTTCAATATAATCATGTGAACTAGAAGTAATTAATCTTCTCTCATCCAATGTTGCACCCATCCTATGAAATCTTACGCGATCTAATGCATCAGCATCTTTTAAACATTCTGCTATTTTTCTTGTACATTCAAAATCTTCATCACTAATTTTATATTTTTGAGCTAATCTTTCTAATTTATCTTCATTGTCACCCCTATTATGATTAAATTCATGATATTCAATAGCAAATTGAATAATATGTAAATCCCTATCATTTATTTCTCCATTTAACAATTTATCTTGTAAAATTCGTGCAGCATAATTAGCGCCTTCCTCAGCATGACCAAAATCTTTCTCATCATATTTTCTACCACTATCATGTAATTCTGCTGATAATCTTAATAAATATTGAGAGTGCACATCATTAGGTATTTCTTTTTTTCCTATCAAATCTGCTAATACTGTAACACGTTCAATATGACCTAAATTATGATTTTTTGAATCACCATTATAAAATTCTGTTTCATTAAAATGACTAATTTCACTTTCTATTTCTTTAGAATCAATAGTTTTTAATTCCTGTGACAATATACTATCATCCGACTGAGCTATAGATGAAATAAAAGACAATTTTGAAGTATTAACATTACAAAGATTATTATCTATTTCCCTATACAATTTTACAATATACTGGTTTATATCTATATCATTAAATGCAACACGAGAGCCTGTCTCATAACAGGTAATAAATTTATCTTCTTCTCGTTTCAATATTTCTATCAACTTTAAAACATTATTGCAATATAATTCATAATTATGAGTATTGTTTTTGCCTTCAATTAATCTATTTACAATATCATCAAGAACTTTTTCTATTCTACCTGTACTAAATTTTGTCTTTAACTCTTCATCATGCATTAATCCACAACGGTTGTTTTCGTGCTTTAGATAAATCTCAGAAAAAATTGCAATTTGCCTAGTTATATCTTGTGTATTATTTAATTCACCAATCATTTTATCTATTTTGTTGGATTCATTTTGAACAACTTTTTGTTTATCAACATATACTATAGGAATTCCAAAATCCTCCGCACACTTACATGCCTTTTTTCTTAATTTGTCATCCATATCACTAAACACAATAACATAACTAGGTTGCAAATTAATTATTCCTCTATTAATTAATTCTTCTCTTAATTCTCGACGTTCGATACTTTGTTCGTTATGAGCATGACGAGTATTGTTAATAATATTTCTTGGAGTCAAAAATTTAGATTTTTTTGCCGATGTAATATTTATATCATCATTTCGAGTAAATAAATCATATGGTGCAGACTTAATAAGCGAATTCTCACTTAAATCGTTAAACCCTAATAAAACATCACCAATCTCAGCGGTTCCTAGATAATCATTGGCAATTAAGGAACAACATATTCCATGATTTTGTGTTCTATCACTTTCATTCCAAGATGTCTTATAATTATTATCAATTAATTTTAATTCTCCATATGCAAGTGTACTATGAACTAACATTACAAAATCACTAGGAGCTTCATAAACACTAATTGAAGATGGAATATTAAATTGATTGTTAGCTAATTTTTTCATACTATCAAAAGTCGTTAAAGAATCTGATAATGAATTACCAAATATTTTCGTTAGAGAGTTCTTAAATATAATTGTATCCTCAAAAGATAATTCTTTTTCGCTTTGATACATATTATATAATTCTTGAAAATTACTGATATTTAAAATGTCTTTCATTCTTTTTATTATTTTGATACTTTTGATATATTTTTCATTTTTAATATTATCCAAATCATTTCCATAGACTTCTATAATTTCTCGTGCCGTGTTTATATCTATATCATAATATTTATTTAAAAATATATTAATAGCATGTTCTATTTCTTTATTATTTAAAACCTCAACAAATAAACCATCTAATTTTTTATTTCTTCTTTCGTCATATGTATCAACATCTTGAAGAGAATTAATATCAACAGTAATATAGTAATTCTTAACATTTGAATTTAAATCATGCATAAAAACTTTTGTTAATGTTTTCCACCTATTAGGAGTAATTGTATTTACATCTAATCCTTGACAAACATTAACCACAAACTTTTCAAATTGTGTTGCATCTTCCATTAAATATATATCATTAAATGCGTCTTTACCAACATGGAAAATATGAGTAATTTTATCTAAGTCTTCAATATATTGTATAATAAAATCAGGATCAATATTATTTATTACATTTAGCATATTAACAAATGCTTTACCACTTATTTTACTATCAATAGGTTTGCATACAGCATGAGTTTTACCATTATAAGCTTCAATAAGTCTAGCATATTCTTCAGAATCGTTTTTTATTGATTTAATCCATTCATCTTCTTCACCAATATTTAGAAGTCTATAATTGCTTTCATTAACTTTTCTATCAATACTATGTTGCAAATCTGTATATTTACTTATTAGTGATATAAATCTATAATCAAATTTTAAAATATCATCATTAATTATATTAGGATTAAATGTCTTAAATAAATATTTATTATCATTATATAATTTATATATTAGATTTTGTACTTCTTTAATATTTTTAATTCTATCTTTATCTCCATTTGGGTTATATAAGGGATGATAAACATTAAATATCTTATAACAATATTTATCATCTAAATAATATTGTAAATGCACATCATGTGGCATATGATATGGTTGAAATAGTTTATTCATCTGTTCAGACGTTAAACTTTCCTTAAATATTTCTAAAATTTTTGCATTTGTTTTTGCCTTATGAGAATTACTAAAATAGCGTTCTATAAATTTATTTATAAATTCTTGATTTTGTAACATATAATTCAAACTGTCATTATGAGATAATACTCCATATAATAAATCCTCATCTGCTTCAAGAATGGTTTTATACATAATATTTTTATTAAGAGCATATCTTGTTAATAATGTATGAAATAAAATATTATATTTAGTTTCACTATCAGTATGGTAATTAACTACTATGTAATCTTGATCTAATCTACTGATAACCCGCTCATCATTATATAATTTAATTAAATCCTCACCGCTTATTTTACAATCGGCTAAAACATGAATTAAATATCCACGCCTAAAATCATTTTCTAATATAGTACTAATTGCTGAATCATAATCATTAATTAATCTAGTACAAATATGACCTTTTTCATAATCATAATGTTTAGGAAAATGTAATTTAAATAGGTTAGTAATTTTCTTTCTAGAGATTAAAGGAATATCTTCATTTACTAATAATCGATTATAAAAATTCCAACTTTCCATTTCCAAATTCTCGTTACCTTTATGGCTATTAAAAAAACTTGTAGCATACTGAATTAGTAGTGTATCATCAAAAATAAGAGAATTTGAAAATTGAGTAATAAAAGATTTTTGATTTAAATGTTTGTTTACATATTCATTAATTAGTTTTTTATCATGACAATATGATAAAAGCAATAAAGACTTGGAATAATTTATAAATTGAAAGAAAACTTTATCAAAATCAATCATTATATCATGGTTATTGTTATCAATAATTTCCTTAAAATAGTTTTCAAAAATTTCATTCAAAAATTCTTTATCTGTTATAGCAGTACATAACCCATGCAGAATATAATATAATGTATCTAATTCTACCTCAAATGATCTATATTTTTCATCATATGAATTCATTAATTCATTGTCAGGATTTAAAAATGAAACAAGTATATCTTTCATTTGTTGCTCTGTTAAATTATCTTTTAAATAACTTGTTACTTCATTAATAAAGTTATCAAACGCCTTTTTCTTTTCATTAATCAATAATTCTTTTTTACCTTGCTCCTTTTCCTCTTTTATCAATTTATTTAATTGATTAACTGTATTAGTATTAAGAGCAATTAATCCACTATATACATTCTTTGATATACTATTAATCAACTCTATAATTTCTTCGTTCATCTTACCGCCTCATTTATCATCACATTATCTTGATAACATTATAACAAAAATAGACTAATTTATCAATGATAGATAATATAAAGATAGTTAATAATTGATGATTTAAGCGAAAAATGTTATACTTATCTCGTAGTGAGCTGTGTTACGAAAGGAGAATTCATGAATAAAAATATAATTATTCAAAAATCAGTTGACAAAGCATATTATAAAATAACTAGCATAGCAACAATTAAAGCATATATATCTGGTGGTTATAGTGATTTAATACTTAACAAAAATAATATAAATTATGCAAATGGAATTATTAATGAATTATTTGAAAAAATAAGTAATGAAATAAAAAATAAAGTCCAAAAAGACGATATGGATTTTATTGAATATAAATCATTTTGTTTCTCGACAGCCCCTTTTTTTATATAATTAACTCAAAAAAAGATATGCAATCGCATATCTGAAGCTAATCAATTAATAAAGTTATTTTAATAGAAAAAAGGAGGGATATAATTAAATAAATTATTTTCTTACTGAAAGAATTATTTTATAATCATACTTATTATCTTCTTTTGATGATTTTTTTAATTTTATACTTGTTTTAGTAGAAATCCATTTAAAACAAAGTAAATCCTGCAATTCATTGATTCGTGTCATTGTATAACATTGACTTCA
>CADBLY010000098.1 GCA_902795725.1 uncultured Erysipelotrichaceae bacterium | reverse complement strand
TCTTTTATGAATCTACTCTGAAGAGAAATGTAAACATTTACGTAGTTGTGCGTTAAACAAAAGAGTCTAAGAAGAGTGGTACCACGAATAATTCGTCCCTTTAACTTAGACTCGTTTTATTAAGAAAGGGTGATAAAATGATAGATATTAAGTTGATTAGAGAAAACGCAGATTTAGTAAAAGAGAATATAAAAAAGAAGTTTCAAGATAAGAAACTAGGGTTAGTTGATGAAGTAAGAGAACTGGATTTAGAGGCTAGAAAACTTCAAACAGAAGGAGATAATCTTAAATCTGAAAAGAATAAGTTAAGCAAAGAAATTGGAATACTTATGAAAGATGGTAAGATAGATGAAGCAAACAAGGTTAAAGCGAAAGTAGCAGAAAGTGCGAAAAGAATTAGTGAGATAGATGAAATCTTACCAGGGATTCAAGAAAGCATTAAGAATAAAATGATGATGATTCCAAATATTATTGCAGAAGATGTTCCAATTGGTGAAGATGATACTAAGAATGTTGAAGAGGCAAGATTTGGAGATCCGGTTGTTCCTGACTTTGAAATTCCATATCATTCAGATATAATGGCTTCATTTAACGGTTTAGACAAAGATGCAGCTGGAAGAGTAAGTGGGAATGGATTTTATTATTTAATGGGAGATATTGCTCGCCTTCATTCAGCAGTACTTGCTTATGCAAGAGACTTTATGATTGATAAAGGATTTACTTATTGTATTCCACCATACATGATACATGGAGCAGCAGTAGATGGCGTTATGTCATTTGAAGAAAAAGATAATATGATGTATAAAATTGAAGGTGAGGATTTATATTTAATTGGTACATCAGAGCACTCAATGATTGCTAAATTTAAAGACCAGTTGCTAACAGAAAAAGATTTACCTATTACTATGACATCATATTCTCCATGTTTTAGAAAAGAAGTAGGGGCTCATGGTATTGAAGAGCGTGGTGTATATAGAATACATCAATTTGAAAAACAAGAAATGGTTGTAATATGTAAACCTGAAGATAGTGAATCCTGGTATGATAAGATGTGGAATTACTCAGTTGAACTATTTAGAAGTTTAGATATACCAGTTAGAAAATTAGTATGTTGCTCAGGGGATTTAGCAGATTTAAAGTATCGTTCATGTGATATTGCAGCATGGAGTCCAAGACAAAAGAAGTACTTTGAAGTATGTTCATGTTCTAATCTAACTGATGCACAAGCAAGAAGACTTGGTATTCGTTATAAAGACGACAATGGCAATAAAGTATACGCACACACTTTAAATAATACCGTAATTGCCCCACCAAGAATGTTAATAGCCTTTTTAGAAAACAATTTAAATAAAGACGGTAGTGTATCTATTCCAGAAGTTTTAAGACCTTATATGGGTGGTAAAGATAAAATAGAAGTTAAATAACTTCTATTTGCTTATTATAGAACAATAATGTATAATGTATTGGGGGATGAATTTATGAGAAAAACATTTGATATGAAAGAAATAGCAAAAGCACCATATCTCACAAGTGGATTTTCTACATCAATAGGGATTGCAACCGGTAGAATTGTCTTCTCAAAAGAAATGTCTTATGTTTTAAATAAACAAGGCGAGAAAGTCATTCTTGTCAAAAAAGAAACAGAACCAAGTGACATTGGTGCTATAAAAATATCTGAAGGAGTATTAACTACCCATGGTAATATTGCAAGCAATGCAACTGTAGCATCAAAAGTATTAGGAAAAACATCAATAATCGCACCATCTATACATATAGATAATAATCAAATGATCATTAATGATATATCATATAAAGAAGGCACTGTAATATCTCTAGATGGATATAGTGGAAAAATATATTTAGGATATGTACCAACTATTGATAATTTAAGTTGGAAAGATAAACATAAACAAGAAATGAAAGAAAACGTAAAAAAATATATTGCATAATAAAATGATAAATAAATTGTCATTTTTTTATTACATTTTATAGAATTATTTTATTTTATTTTGACTTTGATCTATATTCATATTATAATTAAAAAGGAGGTTAGATAATATGATTAATAATGAAAGAAAAGGTATTAAAAATGATTAAAATAAGTGATAATGTAATAACAAGTGTATCATTATATTTATCTGATAATGAAGAACAAAGAATAGATATTGCCAATGAATTATATAAACTTAATGATGGAACTTCTGATATGTTACTACCTATTAACCCTTATAAAACAGGTGTTATTGATTATAAAGATCATTATGTTATCCCACTTGGTTTTTATAATAATATATTCTTAAATAAACACAATATAGATATAAAAACAGATAAGTGTATTGAAATATATCCAGAATGTGTTTTATTATCAGATTATGATAAAATTAACAAAATAATATATATTTCAAAAGAAGAAGCTCTTAGATCATTAAGAATAATTGAAAAAAGAATAAATAATTATAAAAGTGTTTACTCATACAATATGAAAACTATGGGTGATAAACATACCGATACATTATTAAAACTATACGAACCAATTTTTTTAATTAGAGATTATTTAATAAACAATAATCTCATAAGTAAAGATGAGTCTTTAGAAGATGGTATTAATAAATTAAATTCTAAAATATATGTAATAAAAGGAGATACAAATGAACTTGATTGATCAATATCGGTTACTAGTTAGTGGCTACTTTGGCGTAAGAGAAATGGATGAATATAAATTAAAAGAATATGTACTAAAAGATATTGAAGAATACATTAAAGATTTTATTTTTATAAATAAAATGGAAAATATAGATTATCAATCAATTGCAAATGAGTTAGAAAATATCGATTTAAAAACTAAATTGCAGGATGCTTTGCTAGTTCTAAATAAAATAAATGGTTCAATAGAATTAATTTTATTAATCAAAAAAAGGCTTAATGAAATAAATGAAAGTGAAATTATAGAAATTTAACTTAGAAAAATCTAAGTTTTTTTTCAAATTATAAAAAAATGTGGTATACTTATTATATAAAAGATAAACGGAGGTATATTGTGAGTACACATTTTAAATTAATTAGGGGATTGATTATTACTTTTATTGTTATAATTGTTATAAGTATTATTTATGCCACATTAACTAAACGTATTACCATGCGGGATAATAGTAGGTATAATAAAGGTTACGGATGGAAAGTGTCATTTAAAAACCTAGAAAATGTAAAAACAACAGGCTCTGCACTAGAAAAAAACAAACCAACTATCAATCGTAATGATACAAGAATTAGTTTTTACGATGTTAGTTTATATAATCCAGGGGACAGTATAACTTATGTTTTTGATGTCGTAAACGAAGGAACATTAAATGCTATTATAAGTTATATATCCATTCCCAAACCTGTATGTATAGGATTTGGTGCTAACGCAATAAATGATGCTAAAAATGTATGTAAACATCTTCATTATGAATTGAATTATATTGAAGATACCAATAACTTATATAATTTAGGACCTAATCTACATATAGGCGATACATTATATAAAAATCAATCAAGAAAACTAAAACTAGTTCTTAAATATGATCAAAACATACCAAGTGAAGAATTAGCTCATAACAAGGTATTAATCAGAAACCTAGACATTGCCATTATTTATTCTCAATGTGATAAAAAATGTAATGTTAAAGGTTATAATGCTCCATAATTGTAGTTAGAAAAGAGGTAGTAAAGTGATTAAATTTGATTTTAAAACCTTTAATAATTTAATTGATGATAGTAATTATAAATCAAAGATTCATAGTATAAGAAAGAATATAGAAAAAGAATACAATTTTCTTAACAGTGAAAACTGTATTAGTCAAAAAGAAATAGAAAAGATAAAAAAAGTAAGTAATTATATAAAAAATAATGCCGATATTCTAATTGTCATGGGTACAGGAGCAGCATATTTAAATAGTAAAGCCATCATTGATATTTTTAAATATACTTATTTAAAAAATGATATTGAAATAATTTATATAGGTAATACATTATCAAGTCAACAATTAAAGGAAACTTTAGAATATGTTCAAGATAAAGATATAGTATTAAATGTTATTTCAACAAGCGGTAATACTATTGAAACTAATTTATTTTTTGATGTCTTTTTTGATTTAATGGAAGCAAAATATGATAATAAAGAATTAAAGAAAAGAATTATTATTACAACTCATAGTAAAGAAGGAAGATTACGTAAAATTACTAAAGAAAATGGATTTGTATCCTTCCCAACTAAAAAAAATATCAATGAAAGATATAGTATTATAACCACTGTTGGATTATTACCAATGTGTGTCTTTGGTATTGATATTGATAAATTAATAGATGGATATAATAACGGTAAAAAATATGAAGATAAAGCTTATATTTATGCCGTTATAAGAGATATAATGTATAATCAAGGAAAAAAAATAGAAGTATTAACAGCATATGAACCTAAGTTAAATACATTAATAAAATGGATTCAAATGGTATTTGCAACAAGTCAAGGAAAGAATAATACAGGTGTTATTCCTGTAAAAGCTATAAATACAGATTATATTCATATATTAGGTAATTATCTAGAAAATGGAGATACTATTTGTTTTCAAACTTCATTAGCAGTGGCAACAAATAGTGATATTAAAATAAATGATAAATCGCTATCTACAATAAATCATTTATCTATGATGAGTGTAGCATCATCATGTGTTAATCATACTCCAACAAATATAATCACACTAAATAAATTAAATGAAAAAACAGTAGGGGAACTAATTTACTTTATAATGCTAACAGGTATTATTGGTAGTTACCTATTAGGGGTTAATCCATATGATGAAAAAGGTTTAAATAAATATAAAAAGAAACTTATAGAAAGCATGAGCGCTATAAAATAATAAAACAAAGTCAATTAATTATGACTTTGTTCTTTTTATTTATTATTTTGATCTTGTTCTATCAATTATAACTGGCATAATTACAGGATTTCTTCCTGTTTTTTCATTAATATAGCTAGAAAGTTTACTAATTAATTCTGATTTAATTTCACTAAATAAAACGTGATCTTTAATAGTATTATCAATGACTTGCTTACTATAATTTTCTAATTCTTTTATAAAATCTATATTTTCTTGTATTTGAATAAAGCCTCTCGTTGTAATGTTTGGATTACAATAAAGCATTTTATTTTTAGAATCAATATTAATAATGATCACAACAATTCCATCCTGTGACATTATTTTTCGTTCCTTCATAATAATGTTTCCTGTTTCACCAATACGATTACCATCGACATATACATCTCCAGCTTCAATTTTTTTACCACGAGTAATTTTACCTTTATTTAATAAAAGAACATCTCCATTTTCTAAAACAAAAGTATTTTGTTTAGGAATACCACACTCAACAGCCAACTCAGCATGTTGCTTAAGCATCCTAAACTCACCATGGAAAGGCATAAAATATTTTGGTTTAATTAAATGTAACATAAGTTTCAATTCTTCTTGATTACCATGACCAGATGTATGAACTTCACTTAATGATTTATTTGTATATACCTTCACACCTTGTAAATATAGTTTATTAATTGTTTTAGCAATACTTGCTGCATTACCCGGAATAGCTGATGAAGAAAAGACTACTAAATCATCAGGATGTAAAGTTATCTGCTTATGTGTTCCATTTGCTATTCTACTTAATGCTGCCAATGGTTCACCTTGACTACCAGTACATAATAGACAAACTTTTGATGGATCAAGTCTATTTGCTTCTTCTGGAGAAACAAATATCTCTTTATGCTTAATATATCCTTCTTTTAAAGATATATCAATATTGTTTTCCATGCTACGGCCAAAAATAGCGATTTTTCTTCCATTTCTTTTACAAGTATCAACGATGTGTTTTAAACGATAAATATTTGATGCAAAAGTAGCAATTATTATTCTACTTTTATGTTGAATAAATAATTCAGATAAAGTTTCATCAACTTTTGATTCAGAAACACTCATACCTTCATTTAAAGCATTAGTACTGTCACTTAATAATAAAGTCACACCTTTTTTACCAATCTCTGCCATTCTATGTATATTAGCCATTGGCCCAATAGGAGTAAAATCAAATTTAAAATCTCCCGTTGTCACAATAGTTCCATTAGGAGTATCAATTACAATTCCATGTGAATCAGGTATTGAATGAGTCGTCCTGATAAAAGATACCGACATTGTTTTAAATTTTACTCTTGTATTTTCCGTATAAGTGTATAGGTTGCGATATTGAATATTTTTTTCATCAAATTTCTTTTTAATCAATCCAATAGCTTGATTTGGAGCATATATAGCTGGAACATTTACAGTTTGAACTAAAAATGGAATACCACCTATATGATCTTCATGCCCATGTGTAATTACTAAAGCTTTAATTTTATGTTCATTTTTCTTCAAATAAGAAAAATCTGGAATAATATAATCAACTCCTGGTACTTCAGATCCAGGAAAAGTCACACCGACATCAGTTATAATTATTTCATTTCCTGTTTCAATACAATACATATTCTTACCAACTTCCCCTAAGCCACCAAGAGCGTATACTTTAGTTGGAATATTTTCAAATAATTTCATATGTCACCTCCTTGTCTTTTAGGTTGAAATATATCAACTTTAATAATTATAGACTTTTTCCGTTAAAATTGCAAATTAATTACTGTAAAAAATATAACAAGACATTGTAAAAAAATATAATAAGAGTTATAATTTTGGTGGTGATAAAATGCTTTATGAATCAGTTAATAATTCAAAAATTAAAGAATTAAAAAAATTAAACACAAAAAAATATCGTGATGAATCCGGACTTTTCTTAATAGAAGGTGAACATCTAATTAAAGAAGCCTATCAATCTGATAACTTGATATCATTAATTGTTTTAGATGGTAATGATATTGATATAAATATTGATAAAATAATTGTTAATGAAAAAGTTATGAAATATATTAGTAATTTAGAATGCCCACCAAAAGTAATTGGTATTTGTCATAAATTAACTAAAAGCGATATAGGAAGCAAAGTATTAGTCCTAGATAATATACAAGATCCAGGTAATTTAGGTACTATAATAAGAAGTGCGGTAGCTTTTAATTTTGATACCATATTATTAAGTAAAGATACAGTTGATTTATATAATCCAAAAGTAATAAGAGCAAGCCAAGGAATGATATTTCATCTTAATATTAATACATGTGATGTAGAATCAAAATTAAAAGAATTAAAAGAAAATAATTACCACATCATTGGTACTGATGTTGTTCAGGGTAAAAGTATAAAAGAAGTTGCAAAATCTAAAAAAATATGTATAATAATGGGCAACGAAGGGCAAGGTATGAGTTCTAATATTAAAGATATATGTGATGATTTTATCTATATTAAGATGAATAATAAATGTGAAAGTCTAAATGTAGGAGTAGCAGCTAGCATTATTATGTATGAGATGAGGTAGATTATGGATTTAATATATATTGGTAAATTAGTTAATACCCATGGTATTAAAGGAGAAGTAAGAATAATAAGCAATTTCAAATATAAAAAAGATGCTTTTAAAACAGGTAATACTTTAATAATTAATAATGATAAACTAGTTATTAATACTTATCGAACACATAAAAATTATGATATGATAACTTTCCAAGGAATAAATGATATAAACGATATCTTAAAATATAAAGGTTCCAATGTCTATATCAGTAGAGAAGAATTAAATATTAATGGTATTTTAGAACAAGATTTAATAGGCTTAGAAGTTTATGATAAAGATAAATATATGGGTAAAGTAGTAGATATATATAAAACTAAAAAAGATGATTTACTGGTTATCGATGGAATAAATAAACATATGATACCTAATATACCTGCATTTATAAAAAAAATTGATATAGACAATAACAAAATAGAAATAAAATATATAAAGGGGTTTGTCGATGAAGATTGATGTTTTAACGCTCTTTCCCAATATGTTTGAAGGCTTTTTAAACGAATCAATTATTAAAAGAGCATGCAAAAATAATAATGTAACTATAAATATACATAATATAAGAGATTATTCTTTAGATAAACACAAAAAGGTAGATGATTATGGCTTTGGTGGTGGAGCTGGAATGGTTCTAATGCCTGATCCTATCTTTAGAGCCGTAGATGATTTAAAAAAAGATGATTCTTTTATTATTCTTCTTACACCACAAGGAATACAATATAATCAGTCATTAGCCTATGATTTAACACGCAAAAAACATATAATATTAATATGTGGACATTATGAAGGATTTGATGAAAGAATACGAACACTTGTTGATATGGAAATAAGTATTGGAGATTATGTTTTGACTGGTGGGGAAATACCAAGTATGGTAGTTATTGATAGCGTAGTTAGACTAATAGATGGAGTAATCAATAAAGAATCACACGAAAAAGATTCTTTCAATGATAACCTACTTGACTATCCAGTATATACTCATCCAAAAGAATATCGTGGCATGAAAGTTCCAGATGTTCTGCTTTCTGGACACCATGCTAACATTTTAAAATGGAGAAGAGAACAACAATTAAAAAGAACTAAAGAAAGACGTCCTGATTTACTAGAAAAGAGTTGATTTTATGGCTAAAAGCTATTACATATCTAGAAAAGAAAAAACAAAAGAAATTGTATATTTAGATTATGATAAAATAACAGGGTATGATATTAAACCAAAAAATAGTACTAAATATGGAATGATAGTCAATAAAATGATTATAGTAAACCCATCAATGATAGAAAAACTATTAGTTAAAAAAACACAGGGTAAATTAGATATGTTTCTTAAAAAAATGATATATTTACTAGAAAGTGATACTGACGATGGAGACGCATATCGTGAAGCTTTAAACGATATGACAAGATATAAAAATATAATCAATTATAAATATCGTAAATATCTTGATGATAAGTATGTTAATAGATTAAATAAAAAAGTACATATTTTAGAACAGGAATTAAAAAGAAAAATTCTATGCTTAGATAATAATAACCTATTAAAACATCAGATGTATCAAGCATATTATAATAATATGTATAATGGTTATGAAGAAGAAAAAACAACCCATCGA
This sequence comes from uncultured Erysipelotrichaceae bacterium, assembly GCA_902795725.1. Classification (GTDB taxonomy): domain Bacteria; phylum Bacillota_I; class Bacilli_A; order RF39; family UBA660; genus RUG12438. The sequence goes on along the minus strand of CADBLY010000098.1, from coordinate 12,234 downwards.
TCAAGATAGGTTATTATAATATATAATATAATTTATCTAACAAAATTAGAGAGTCTGTAATATTAAAACCCCGTTTCAATATTCAAGAAACGGGGTTCATATTATTATATTTAATTTTTATATTAGTCTTAACTCATATTCTGTATAAAATTGATGATTAGGATCAATCCTATCATAGAATAATATTCCATCTAAATGATCTATCTCATGTTGGAAAGCAATAGATAATTCTTCTCTAGCTCTTATTCTTAATTTATTACCATCCATATCATATCCTTCAATAGTTACTCTTGCATATCGTTTTATATGTCCTTCAACTTCTCGATTCACACTTAAACATCCTTCTCCAGCTTCTGCTGCAATCATCTCATTAGAATAACTAACTATCTTAGGATTAACTACTACATAATTATCAAATTCACCATCATCTACTTCATGAACAATAACAATTATTCTTTTATTAATACCTAATTGAGGAAAGGCAAGTCCCATACCAGGTCTTAAATTGTATTTTTCTGCATATTTTTCTATTTGACTGTATGTTAACTCTTTAATTATCCTATCTATTAAATCCTTTTCTTTTTTAGATAGTGGTAATTCAGATTCAATACTTTTTTTCCTTAAATGTTTATCTTTTTCATCTAATATTTCTAGCTTTTTAAACATAGTATCACTTCCACGCCCATATTATATCATATTCAAAATAATTTGCAAAATAGGTTAAAATATAGTATATTAATTGAGAGGTTGATTGTATGTATGAATTAGTAATTGCTAAAGATTTAGCATGTAGAAATAAAAGAGCTCTAATGCGTGGAACTTATGGTGAAATATCAGAATTTACTTCTAAACTTAATAATTCTGATGATATTCGTAAACTTTTTCCAAAGTTAGTTGCGGAATTTGAATATGATTTCCGTGATAGTGGAGATATTGTTGTTGTTGATCTAGATAGAGTAAATAATGAAAAGTATCCACACCCTCGTATTAAAGTTATTTATAAAGAAGATAAACTACTATTTGATAAATTACTTAAAAATCCAAAAGCAAAAGATAGTTATTACGATAAATGGTTTGATTTTTGGCGTAATTTAAAATATAACAAAGATGCAAAAACTCCATTATATAAAGAAGATACTCAAAAAAAAGAAGCAGATGAATTTAATAGAAGAGTAAATAGGAAAATAAAAGAATATGATAAAGATTTTGCATTACAATCTTTTGAATTTACCATGAATTTATATAATATGTCTAAATGGTACTCAGATAATTGGAATAGTAGATATGTATCAAACAATCAATTTATAACGGGTGTATTTGCTGATTTTAAAAGAATAATTAAAAGTAATAAAGATAAATATTATATGATGACTAATATTGTAACTAAAGCATATCATATCTATAAAGATAGAGCTGATTATATATATCGTGCGGAATGGATCTCTAGTCAAGGTATTTATAATAATGATACTAGTATTGATAGATCAAATCATTCCATGCTTTATCAAGAATTATATAAATATATATTTATTAAAGATTCTTTATACTTAAATGAATACTTTAAAAATAATCCAGATCATATCTTTGATTTAACTAGTGAAGAACAAAAAGAAATAAAAGATATAGTTAAAAACGTAAGAAAGATTAAGTAGGAATTACTTAATTTTTCTATACTTTAAAATAAAAATTTGTTATACTATTTACATATGAAGGGATGATTATATGAATAACAATGATTTAGCTAATTTAATATTTCCAAATATTAACAAAACAATAGAAGATTATGAAAAAATATATCCTAAAAGAAAATCAAATGATGAACAAGCTGTTACACGTTTCGCACCTTCTCCAACGGGATATATGCATATAGGTGGGTTTTATCAAGCTATTATTGACTATATGATAGCTAAAAATACAAACGGGATATTCTATTTAAGAAATGAAGATACTGATAGTCAAAGAGAAGTATCAGGAGCATCTAAATTAATATTAGATACTTTAAAGTATTATAATATCGTTCCTAAAGAATATGAATTTAATGGTGAGATAGTAGGAAATTATGGACCATATATTCAAAGTGAAAGAAAAGAGATATATCATGCATTTATCAAATATTTAATAAGTATTGGAAGAGCATATCCTTGTTTTTGTACTAAAGAAGATCTAGATGAAATGCGTTCATTTCAAGAATCACACAAAGTAAGACCAGGTTATCATGGAAATTTTGCTAAATGTCGTAAATTAAGTGTGGAAGATCAAATAAATCTTATTAAAGAAGGAAAACCATATGTCATTAGATTTAAATCTAATGGTGATTTTGAAAAGAAATTTAGGTTCATAGATGAAGTAAAAGGATTACTTATGTTAAACGAAAATGATATTGATGATGTCATTATGAAAAGTGATAATAAATTACCAACTTATCATTTTGCTCATATCGTTGATGATTATCTAATGGGTACAACCCATGTTGTTAGGGGTGAAGAATGGTTGTCAAGTGTACCTAAACATATTGAAATGTTTGAAGCCTTTGATTTTAATCCACCTAAATATATTCATACACCACTCATCTTAAAAAAAGATGGTAACAGTACACGTAAAATTAGTAAACGAAAAGATCCAGAAGCGTCAATGAGTTATTACAAAGAACTAGGTTATCCTAAAACAGCTGTTATTGAATCATTAATGACAATAATAAATTCTAATTATGAACAGTGGCATGATGCTAATCCTGATAAAACTTATTTAGATTTTGAATATAGTCCTAAAAAAATGAGTTCTTCAGGTGCACTATACGATCTAATGAAACTAGAAGATATTTCTAAAAATATCATATCTCAAATGACTAAAGAAGAACTTTATAAAGAAAGTTATGAATGGGCCAAAAATTATAGCGAATCTTTAACAAAATTAATTGAATTAGATCCAGATTACTATAAAGCAATTTTAAATATCGAAAGAGAACAAGCAAAACCACGTAAAGATATAGCTAAATATAGTGATATTGAATCATTAATATGGTATATGTATGACGAATTATATAATCCTACTGATTATGAATGGGGAAAAGTATCAGATGAACAAGAGATAAGTAACATTCTAAAAACATATATGGATAAATACTTTACAACTGATAGTGAAGAATGGTTTAGTAAAGTAAAAGAATTAGCAAGTGAATTAGGTTATGCAGCTAACATGAAAGATTATAAAAAGGATCCTGATAACTATAAAGGTAATGTTGCTGATATAGCTACAGTTTTACGTGTTGCTCTAACAAGCAAGAGTAAGACTCCAGATTTATGTGAGATTATGTGTATTCTAGGTAAAGATAGAATTGAAAAAAGATATCGTAAATTTTATAAAGATTAGAGTGATATAATGGATATACTTAATAATGAACCAATAATAAATATTGATGAATTAGATTATCAAATCAAGTGGCTAAAATATATACCCGATTTTTGGAATATGAAAGAAGTCTATACAAAGTTAGGTGGTAATCTAAAAGTAAAAGAATGTGAACGATTACTAGAAGTAAAAAAAGATAAATCAATTGCTAAAAAATTACTTAAAATACAAAAAAGCCTAAGTAATGAACAATTAATAAATGGCATTAAATATGCTAGCATTGAAAAATCTATGTATAATGACTATCATAAGATTGTAGATTCACTAGATTTGAATAGAATTATCTTATCTAAAATATCTGATGTTGAATTAAAAGAAATTTCATCTATTATAAAAGAATATGATGGATATAATGAATCACAATCAATAAATAGAATTAATAATATAGAAAATGAATTAATCAAAGAATATACATTAAAACTATTTAATGATAAAAGATTTGAATACATGGTTAATAAGTTTATGAATAATAATACTTCAACAAAAGATAAGGAATTTAAATTGTAATGCTTTAAAATTGTAAGTTAGATGGTAATTTATAATGATGAAGAAAGATTTATGCAATGAATAAATTTTTAGAAACTAAAAAAAATAAAATAATTGAATATGGAATAGAATAATATTTTATTCCTTTTATTTTATTAAATTTTATTGTATAATTGTATTAGATAGGACAGGTGATATTATGAGTAAAATAAAAGATGTCATAGGAAGAGAAATACTAGATTCAAGGGGTAATCCAACAGTAGAAGTAGATGTTGTTCTAGAAAGTGGGATTGTAGGAAGAGCTAGTGTACCTAGTGGAGCATCAACAGGAACGAAAGAAGCATTAGAGATGCGTGATGGTGAAAATCGTTATATGGGCAAAGGAGTATTAAAAGCTGTATCTCATGTAAATAATGAATTACGTAATTTAGTAATTGGTATGGATGCCTTAAATCAAAAAGAAATTGATTATGCCATGATTGATTTAGATAGCACGGAAACAAAATCTAATCTTGGAGCCAATGCAATATTGGGCGTTTCTATGGCTGTTTTAAAAGCTGCCGCACAATATAAAAAAATACCTTTATATAAATATATTGGTAACGGAACTACTTTACCAGTTCCAATGATGAATATCATTAACGGTGGAGCGCATGCGGATAATTTACTTGATTTCCAAGAATTTATGATTATCCCCCAAAGAGATACCATAAAAGAAAGAATAAGAGTTGGATCAGAAGTATTTCATAATTTAAAAAAAGTATTGAATGATAGAAATCTTGCAACAGGTGTCGGAGATGAAGGTGGATTCGCACCAGACTTAAATAGTAATAGTGAAGCCTTTGAACTTATTATAGAAGCCATAAAAAGATCAGGATATATCCCAGGTAAAGATGTAAGTTTAGCTATTGATGTTGCAGCATCTGAATTTTATAAAGATGGTAAATACGAATTAGTTGGAGAAAAAAGAAGCTTAACAACTAATGAATTAATTAATTTTTATGAAGAATTAGTTAATAAATATCCTATTATTTCAATAGAAGACCCAGTTGATGAAAATGATTGGGATGGATTTAGATTAATAACTGAAAAATTAAAAGATAAAGTTCAATTAGTTGGTGACGATTTATTCGTTACAAATAAAAAGTATTTACAAAAAGGAATAGATAATCATGCAGGAAATGCTATATTAATTAAAGTAAATCAAATAGGAACCATTACCGAAACTCTAGAGACTATTAATCTTGCCAGAGAAAATAATTATAAAACCATCATTTCTCATCGTAGTGGAGAAACCGAAGATACAACCATTGCTGATTTAGCAGTTGGATTAAATTTAGGACAAATTAAAACTGGTTCAATGTCACGTACCGATAGGATTTGTAAATATAATCAGTTAATTAGAATTGAAGAAGAATTAACAAAATAACTTGTTATTAAATATAATTTATGATAATATTATTATTGTCATAAGTTATTTATGGCCCGTTGGTGAAGTGGTTCAACACATAGCCCTCTCAAGGCTACATTCATGGGTCCGAATCCCATACGGGTCACCAATATGATTTTAATAGCTACAATGTAGCTATTTTTAAAAAAATATAGTTTAGTGGGGTGATTAGATGTTTGTTGATGAAGTAATATTAGAATTGGAAGCCGGTAAAGGTGGAAATGGATGCATGGCATTCAGAAGAGAAAAATACGTCGAAATGGGCGGGCCATTTGGTGGTAATGGTGGTAAAGGCGGAGATATAATATTTGCCTGCGACGAAGGGTTGAATACCTTAGTAGATTTAAAATATAAAAAAATCTATAAAGCTTCTAACGGAGAACATGGTCAGGGTAAAGGTATGCACGGAAAAAATGCCGAAGATTTAATTATAAAAGTACCACTAGGTACCGTTATTACAGATTTAGATACTGGCTCAATAATAGCTGATTTAACAAAAAAAGAAGATAAAGCAATTATTTGTGAAGGCGGTCGTGGGGGACGTGGTAATATTGCATTTGCTACCCGTTTTAATCCTGCTCCATCATTCTGTGAAAATGGAGAACCTGGAGAAGTAAGAAAAGTTAAAGTAGAATTAAAACTTTTAGCTGATGTTGGATTAGTTGGGCTTCCAAGTGTAGGAAAATCAACTATTATATCAAAAATAAGCGCCTCAAAACCTAAAATAGCTGCTTATCACTTCACTACTTTAAAACCTAATCTAGGTGTTGTTAAAACTAAAGATAATCGTTCTTTTGTTGTTGCTGATCTACCAGGATTAATTAAAGGTGCATCATTAGGAGAAGGATTAGGTGATAAGTTTTTAAAACACATTGAAAGAACAAGAGTAATTGCCCATATTATCGATATGAGTGGTATAGAAGGTCGAGACCCTTATGATGATTACATAACAATTAATAATGAGCTAAGAGCCTTTAACGAAAAAATAATGGATAAACCACAAATTATTATTGCCAATAAAATGGATATAAATTCGTCTATTGATAATCTAAAAAAATTTAAGGAAAAAGTCAATGTAGATATATATGAAGTATCCGCACTAGAAGGAAAAGGATTAGATAACGTTTTGATAAAATTAGCTGATATGTTAGATAATATAAATAAAGAGCCTTTATATGAAGATAAAAAATTTGAAAGTCATATTAATTATACTTTCAAAAAAGAAGAACCATTTAAAATTATAAAAGAAAATGATCACACCTTTTTAATAAAAGGAAAAGAAATTGAAAAAACACTTCGTATGACTTGGTTCGCATCTGATGAAGCATATCAGAGATTTTCCCATAAATTAAAAAAAATGGGTATTGAAGATAAATTAAGAGAAATGGGCATTCAAAATGGTGATATAATTAAAATACTCGATTATGAGTTTGAATATCAAGAATAATATTGACAAAGAAAACTATTTTGATCTATAATAGTTGTAGAATAGATGTGAGGTGATAAAATGTATCAAGATAAGATAGTTTTAACTAGTCGTGATATATTAGAAAAGGAATTTAAAATCGATACTCGTGGTTATCGTCCACAAGAAGTAGATCGATTCCTAGATGTAATTATTAAAGATTATGAAGAAATGACTTCAATAATTAGAGATACTGAAAGAGAAAAAAAAGAACTAGTTGAAGAAAATATTCGTCTTAAACAAGAAGTTAGAAATTTAAAAACTAAAATTGAAGTTTTAACAGAAAATAGTGGATCAGAAGGTTCTACTAATGCTGATGTATTAAGACGCTTATCAAATTTAGAAAAATATATTTATAGTAAAGAATAATACTTTGACAAACGCTGCCATCATGGTAGAGGAAAGTCCATGCTCACACAGTCTGTGATGATTGTAGTGTTCGTGCTAAGGGAAAAAATAACCTTAGGTAGTGCTTAGCTAACGGCTCCGAAATAACCTAAGTATTTTATATATGGTTAGATTAGGTATAAAAGTGCCATAGAGACGATGCTTTTAGAAATAAAAGAAGTGGAACGTGGTAAACCCCGCGAGTGAGAAACCCAAATTTTGGTAGGGGAACCTTGATAAGGAAATAAGAACTGATTCAAGGATCGTAAGATAGATAAATGTTTGTCACCTTTAAGGTACAGAACATGGCTTATAAAGTATTATTTTTTCTTAAATAGAATAGGTGATAATTTGAAAGAAATAGGAGAAAGATTAAAAGAAACAAGGGAGTCAATGGGGATAAGTATTGAAGAAGCAGCTGAAGATTTAAAAATTAGACCAGCTCAATTAGAAAATATTGAAGAAGGCAATAAAGAAGCTTTTAAAGATGTTTTCTATTTAAAATTTTTTATTCGAGATTATGCAAAATATTTAGGACTCAATTACGAAGAAATGGTTGAAGAGTTTAATGAATTTTTATTTGATTATACTTCTAAAATATCATTAGATGATATTAGAAAAGCTAATAAAAAACAAAATAAAACTAAAAAAATAGCCTCACCATATACTTTAGAAGGAAAAAATCAAAAATCAATCCCACCATTTATTATTTATATACTTATTTTTATAGTTGTATGTATTATTGCATATTGTATAGTATTACTTGCAACTAGTAAAGATGATAATGGTAAAAATGATATTATTAAAGGAGAGAATATATATGAACTTACCTAATAAATTAACAATATTAAGAATAATTTTATCAATAGTAATAATCTTTTTATTACTATTCCCATTTCAAACAGTTGGTATAAACCTACCTACATTATATATTAATGAATCTATAGTTGTTGATGTTAAAAATATCATAGCTGGTTTATTATTTATCATCGCATCAGTTACCGATTTTTTAGATGGATATATTGCTCGTAAATATAATTTAGTAACAGATTTCGGTAAATTACTAGATGCTATAGCTGATAAAGTTTTAGTTAACTCAGTATTAATTATTATATGTGCACAAGGTCGTATTCATCCGATTATACCTGTTGTTGTAATTGTAAGAGATAGTATTGTAAATTCTATAAAAATGATTGCTGCAAGCAAAGGTAAAGTAGTAGCTGCTATTAAATCAGGAAAAGTTAAAACAGCATGTTTAATGGTTGGAATAGTTATGACATTATTCTATAACATACCATTTGAATTAATTAATATTAGAGTATCTGATTTTCTACTTTTTGTTGCAGCCGCGCTATCTATTATTTCAGGTATTCAATATTATTCATTAAATAAACATTTACTATTAGAAGATTAATTCTTCTTTTTTCATATAATATATTGGTGATAATATGTATAATATGAAAGCTGCTTTATATGCATCTCAAGTTCTAGGAGTTGATTTTAATAAATTTAGTCCGCAAGAATTTTTAGATGGTATTAATATTGAGTTGGAGCACGGACTAATTAATCCAAAGACCAATGTAACTAATAATGATATTATAAATACCGCTAAAATCGCACTTGCTCATTTAAATGAATTTCCTAATTATTACAATCAAGAATATGGTTTGAGAGTGTTTGAAGAGTATTTAAAATCAAAATTAAAATAATTTCTTAAGAATTTCTTAAGAAATTTTTTGAAAAATATTGTATTTTTAAAAAATTAATGATATACTTTTAAGTAAGTAGGGGTATAAGAATAAAAAGGGAGAGGTTTTATGCATCAAGATATTAGTGACTTATTTGATGATAATGTAAGTGTAGAAGAACAATATGATGATTTCTTTGATGGACAAACTATTGATACAAAAGAACCTATTAAAGTAGAAGAAAATCATTCAAAAGAAGATATTGATAAACTATTTGATAATCTAACCAGTGATGTATCAGGGGCAACTAATTTCATAAGTGAAATAATGTCCAAGAAAAAAGAACTTGATAAAGAATATGAAAAACTATCTGAAGCACAAGAAACATTAAAAAAAGAACAAGCAGACTTTAAAAAATATGTTCATCTACAGGAAAATAAAATGGCACAAGAAAAAGCACAATGTGATGAATATGTTAGAATTCAAAAAGAAGATTTAAAAAGGCAGGAAGACAAAGCTAGACTTAATTTAGAAAATGTTCAAATGGAAACACAAAATCTAAAAGATGAATTAGAAGTAGAAAAAAATAAAGTTAATGCCTTAAAAGATGATTTTGATGCTTATAAATTAATTGAGCAAAACAAACTTGATGAGCAAGAAAAAAAATACGAAGGCCTAGAAAACGAAAAAGAAAATCTTAAATTAGAACAACAAAAATTAGAAAATGAACGGCAATCATTAGAAAAAGAAAAAGAAATATTTGAAAAATATAAAGAACTAGAAAATAAAAGAATAAATAATAATCGTATTATTTTAGATTCTGAAAGAATGCAGTTTGAAACTTATAAGAGTATGAGTGAGAAAAAATTAGAACTAGCTAATAAAGAGTTAGATCAAAAATGTGACCGTTTCAAAGAAGTAATGAAAGGTTTTACTGTTAAATTTAATGATATGAATGAGGAAGAATAAAGGGTGATGGATAATGAAAAATAATGAAACAGAATTTGATACAAGTTTTTTAAATAATATACAAGAATTTGATGATATAAATACTGATGAAGTATTTTCCTTCGATAGTAATACTGAAGAAGAAAAAGAAGCTAACGATACAAATAATGAAGTAGCAAATAATAATGAAAATGCTGATGCAAACATTGATTTTGAATTTCCAGCAGATTTTAGTTTTGAAGATACTGTAGATACGGCTGAAGAAAAAGTTGAAGAAAAAGAAGAAGAGACTGTTGAATCAGTAGAAGATGAAGGCTTCAAATCATTTGACGATCCAGCAGATAACAAACTTGAATTTGAACCAATCGAAGGATTAAATGATAATTCAACAGAGCAAGAAGAAACTAATGAACCTGAAGTTAATATTGATGAAATACCTTTAGTTACTCCTGAAAAGTTATCAGAAAGTGAAGAAACAACTGATACTGATCAACCAAACGAAGAAAGTGTTGAAGAAAAGGAAGAAAATCATGAAGATAATACATCATCAGAAGACAACACACAAGAAACAAAAGCTGAAGATGACTTTGAAACTAAATTAGAAGAATTATCACAAAATACCGATTTTTCAAATAGTGATATCAGTAAAGAAGTAGATACTGATATAAATAGCTTATTTGTTAAAGTTAATAGCAATGTTAAAGAAGCTAGTGATATTTTCTTAAAGAACGTTGAAATGAAGAAGAAAATAGATGAACGTTTTAGTGAATTAAAACAACTTCAATCATCTATTGAAGAATCGAAAAAACGTGATTACGATGAAATAAATGAATATAAAGATAAAGTAATCAAAGAATTAATGGAGAAAAAAGATGAAATTGAAGAAAGATTAAATACATTAAAAGAACTTCAATCATCATATGAAAAAGAAAAAGAAGAATTTGAAAACTATAAACGTGATGAAAATATTAAAATTGAAGATTTAAGAAGAGAAGCTGAAGCAGCATATGATTCTCATAAAGAAGAATTAGAAGAATTAGAAGATAAACTTCGTAAACAAAAAACAACTTTAGAAGAAGAAAGAAGACAATTAAGTCTGGATCAAATACAATATGAAGCAGATAAAAATGAACTTGCTAATAACATGTTAAAATTTAATGAAATAGTAGGTACATTTACTAGTGGAATGGATAAATTAAACTAACATTATGTTAGTTTTTTTTCTTGCTATATATCTAAATATAAATTATAATATAAATGGTGATAATATGTTTAATCTCTTAATAAAATTTATCGAATACCTAAAATATGAAAGACATTATTCTAATAATACCATTATGGCATATGATGATAATATATCAAAGTTTCTAGAATATTTAGATAGTATAAAAATAAACGATATTAAAGATATAGAATATCAAACCATAAGAAAATATATCAATGAATTATATAATAAAAAATACTCAGCTAAAAGTATATGCAGGCACATAAGTTCTTTAAGAAGTTTCTTTAAATATTTATTAAATAATAACTATATAAAGAATAATCCTATGTCTCTAATAACTAATCCTAAAATAGAAAAGAAATTACCTAAATATATTAACTATGAAGATATAGAAAAAATACTAAACTATCCCGATATAAAAACCGATATAGGTATTCGTGATAGTTTAATATTAGAACTTTTATATGTAACTGGTATAAGAGTTAGTGAACTAGCCAATATCAATTTAAAAGATATAAATAATTATGACAAAACAATAAACATTTTAGGAAAGGGAAGTAAAGAAAGAGTCGTTATGTATGGAACTAGATGTCAAGAATTACTAGATAAATATATAAAGATAAGATCAAATTTTATAAAAGAACCAATTGATTATCTTATTTTAAGTAAAAGAGGTAAACAAATAAATACTAGAGAAATAAGAAAAATAATTAATGACATATCAAAATCCTGCCATATTGATATGAACATCTCACCCCATACATTCAGACATACCTTTGCCACTCACATGTTAAATGAAGGTGCAGATTTAAGAAGTGTCCAAAAGTTACTGGGGCATGAAAATCTCTCAACAACAACTATCTATACTCATCTAAGTAATGAAAAACTAAGAAGAGAATATCTTAAGGCTCATCCAAGAGCACAATAATATTTTAAATACTGTATATTAATTTTTACAGTATTTTTAAATGCTTAAAAAAATATAATAAATTCTGCCAAAAAAAAGGAAATAGAAAAGTTTTCTCGTATAATATAAGTGAAGGGTAAAAGTGGTTGATGTGTGGTTAGAAAGGAGACCAATGAATAAAATAGAAGCAAAACCATTTTACAAAGCCACTAATGATATTGTCTTTAAAGCAGTCTTTTTACCACCAAACAATTGGAGCCTTGTTAAAAG
>CADBLY010000097.1 GCA_902795725.1 uncultured Erysipelotrichaceae bacterium | reverse complement strand
GAATTTTCAATAGTGTTACAATTTATATATTAATATAAGTATAATAAAAAGAGTCATAAATATCTAAAGTTATGACATTTTAACTTTAAAATATTTATGACTTTCTATTTTACAATTTATATTTACAATTTATAATAGTTTAATAACCATTTATTTCTATTCTTAAGCCACTTTTTTATATAGTTTATTCTAGCTTGATAGTCTTGTTCTCTACAAGCTATATCTTTTTTCCATAAACACCCATTTTTCAAATAGGTATCTTTATACATAATATAATTATTTGGTATATCTTTCTTATAAGTATTCTTTATGTGTTTTTGTAGATTATTATATCTTTTTATGACTTCCTTTTTAAATTCTTTGTTTTTTAATAATTTTTCATAGATATTTTTATTACAATATAAACCTTCATATGATTTACCAAAACCATTATTATATTCTTTATCTTCGGATAGTCCCATAGACTGATCAAAATCCCATGCTGGTCCTGCATATAGTTTATTATCTTTAAAATAAAAATATAATGAACTAATATTACAATCAACATTCTTAAAATATTCTTGAATTATATATGAGTCAACAAATGATTGTATATCTATATGTTTTGATATATCTTTATAGTTATTACTTTCAATAATTTTTTCAGTATTATTTAGTAATAATTGTAGTTTCTTTTTTTGCTTATCATTTATATTTTTAGGAGATTTTATTCTAAAACGCCAGTTATTTATTTTTGAATAAATGTATATATCATTATTTCTATCTAATGGTGTTTCTAATTCTATTAAATAATCTTTATTTTTATCAATATTAATTTTATCTTTATCCACACTTATTTTATCACATAATAGATAATTACCAATGTAATTGTTATTTATATACAAATCAACATATGTTGATTTAACAGTATATTTAATACTAGTTTTACTTGCAAAATCATATACTAACTTATTGCGCATTAAAGTAACATCAAAAGTATTAGCTAATAAAACATATTTTTTACTTTCAGTTAGATTAAATAATTTCGTTTTTTTATCAAATTTAATTGTAAAGGGATGTTTTTCTTCATAACGAGTAATATGTCCTCTTAGTTTGATTTTGACGTTATTATAATTTATTTTTTTATTATTATCTATTATATCTAGTTTTATATTACTATAATTATCATTAATTTCATTAGAAGTATTAATATATAATTTAGGAACAGTTTTTGGCTTTATATCTTTGCTTTTATAATTCATTAAAAAGATGATTGATGTATTAATAACAATTATTATAATTATAAAAATAATAATATATCTTTTTTTCATTATATCACCTACAGTAAGTATATCTGTTTTTAAATAAAATGTCAAAAAATTGTATAAGACTTATTATTACTATTAGGTTGTCATTATTATCAATTCTTTTATAGCTTTATATAATAAAGTGAAAGGGGTTGATAGTATTGGTGTTAAAATTATATTTAATGGTGTAGGATATAATGATAAATATCAAGTTAAAGTTAAGATATATGATAAAGATAAGATTATATATGATGGATATAGTTATAATGGAGTAGTTAATGTATTTTTAAAAAGAAATAAGGGATATAGGTTATACGCTAGTTTTTTAGACTATAGAATATGGATAAGTATCTATACTAATAGTAATGAGTATATATTTAGTTTAAATAATAGAAGAACTATCACTCTTTTCTTAAAAGATTATTATTATAATCTTCCAATAGAAAGGGGAGTGATAGTCCTATGGCAAAGATAATTACTATTAAAAATGGTACTGGTACTGCGGAATTAATTAATGATAGTTATAGTGTTAGTGCGGATGTATTGGGCTATGATAATACGTCTATTTTACCTACCAATGTCGATATAATTAGTGGTACGGATAATTATAATTTCACGGTTGCTGCAACTGGTGCTTTAACGCTTCATGTTACGGATTCTGGTACTAGTGAAGGTACACCAATTGTTGGCGCGACTTTTATAAGAACTGATAGTACTGGTAATGAATATGGTGCAGTTATTATTACGGATAGTAATGGTGATGCAGTATTTAATAATGTTCCTTATGCAGATGCAAATGCACCTATTATATATTTTAAACAAACAGCATCTGATGGAGACCATGAATTTGATGGGAGTGTTCAAAACACATCTTTAACTACTTCTTCTGAAACTAATCAAATCCAAAACCCAGTAGGAGCATTACGTACGATTAATTTAACGGATGCTAATTATGCTAATTTACCTATTGAAAGTGCAAGTATTACTTTAACGAACTAAAAAAAGCAGGAAACTGCTTTTAGTTTGTATTATATTAGTTTTCAAAATATTTTCACCTGGAATAATTTATTACTCGCTAGCCATCCGGGAGCGAGAAACATTTTTAAGTGCATAAATAATATACTATACTTTTGAAAAAAATGTCAATATGTTTATTATTAATGCACTTATATTATATGCAGCTAATATACTTTTATGATTTTATACCTTGATAACTATCTCTTTTAGCCATCTCTTTATCAATACCATTTAATACACTTATTTTATTAGTTATCCACTTAGGTTCTATTAAGTTTTCTTTTAAAGGATCACCAGTTAATCTATGAATAACTATATCTTGTCTTAAGTATTCTAATTGATCACATACTATATCTATGTATTCATCTTTAGTTAGTATTTTAAAAGGCTTAATACTATATATATCAGCTAGTTTAGTATTTTTAACTACTGATAACATATGTATTTTTATTCCTTGAATATCTAATTTGTTTAAGTATTTAACAGTATCTATCATCATGTTCTTAGTTTCATAAGGTAAACCATTAATAATATGTACAACAACATTTATATTTCCTTTTCTTAAACTTTTAACCATATCTTCAAAGCATTTTAAACTATGACATCTATTAATAAAATCAGATGTTTTTTCATGGATTGTTTGTAATCCTAATTCTATTGTTAGATAGGTTCTTTTAGCTAATTTTTCTAAATACTCTAAACATTCATCAGTAATAGCATCTGCTCTAGTAGCGATCGATAAACCTATCACACCATCTTGCTTTAAAATAAGTTCATATTTTTCTTTTAATATATCTAATGGTGCGTAAGTATTAGTATTAGCTTGAAAATAACCTATTAGTTTAGCGTTAGGCCATTTCTTTAACATAATAGTTTTTTTATCTTCAAATTGTTTTAATAAATCATTTTTCTTATCATAATCACTACTACCATTTAAACAATATATACATCCACCATATCCTTTAGTACCATCAATATTAGGACATGTAAAATGAGCATCTAAATTTATTTTAGCTACTTTAGTATTAAATATATGTTTATAAAAATAGTCAAGAGTATGATATCTTTTATTAGTATCAGAATATTTAAACATAAGCCACCTCACATATATTGTACCATATTAAGTAATATATGGTACAATATATAAAGAAAAGAAATAGAAAGTAGATGTATATGAAATATATAATAGATAGTAAAGAATATAATGTATGTATTGTAAGAAAAAACAATAAAAATACTTATATAAGAGTAAAAGAAGATTTAACTATATATGTAACTACCAGTTATTTTGTAACTAATAAACAAATAATTAGTGTTTTAGATGATAATGTAAATTATTTAAAGAAAGCAATAAATAAACAACTAAAAAGTATTAATAAAAAAGATAAATTCTTTTATTTAGGAAACTCTTATGATATAATATTATTATCTACCATAAAAGAAGTAGAAATTGATTATAATAATAGTATTATTTATACTAAAGATGATAAGATGTTAAATAAATGGCTTAATAAAAATATAAAAGAAATCTTTATTGAAAGATATAACGAGTGTTTTAAGGAATTTAGAGAGTGTGATAAAATACCTAGTCTAAAGATAAGACAGATGAAATCAAGATGGGGTGTTTATAATAGATTAAAACACTCAATTACCCTTAATAGTCATTTGATAGAATACAGTATTGATTGCCTAGATTATGTTATTTATCATGAATTAAGTCATACTGTTCATTTTGATCATTCGAAATCTTTTTGGTCTTTAGTAAGCAAATATTGCAAGAATTATAAGATAATAAAAAAGAAATTAAAGGAGTAGTGTATGAAGAAGTTTATTAAAATATGTTTGATACTAGTATTAAGTATGGGTATATGTATAAAAGTAGAAGCTAAAACCCTAAACCAAATTAAAAAAGAATTAAACAACATGAAAGCTCAATATAAGGAGAATCAATCAAAAAAAGCTCTAACAGAATCAGAAATGAATCAAGTAAAAAGTAAGATATCGGATATAAGTAGTCAAATAGTGAAAACTCAGAATGATATTAATGATATTAATAATGATATTGATGCACGTAATCAAGAAATAGAAAAAATGAATGAAGAAATTAAATCTATTGTTCATTATTATCAATTATCTAGTAGTGAGTCATTCTATTTAGAATATGTTTTTAATGCAAAAGATTTTACTGACTTTATCTATAGATTAGCTATTTCAGAACAACTAAGTGAATATCGTAAAAACATGATTAATCAATATAAAGAACTTATTGAAAAAAATAAACAAGAAGTAAGTAAACTAGCTGATAAAAAAAGTGAATTAAAAGGATATCAAAATGAGTTATCCGGCGAATATAATAAACTTGGTACAGAATTAAATAATATATCTGAAGCAGCTATTGATATTAAAGATGAAATAGCAGACTTAGAAAAAATGGTTAACTTATATGAAAGTAAATATAAGTGTGGTGGCGATGAAGATGTATCTGCATGTGTGAATAGAGTAAATAGTGCGAATGCGAGATCTAGAGGTTCATCATCATCGACAACGGCTTATGGTAGTTTACCAAGTGCGGCTGGGTTTTATAGACCAACTGCTTTTGGAACTATTTCAACTAATTATGGTGATTCCGTAGGAAGTCTATATTATAAACCACATCAAGGAATAGATGTAAGTGTACCTCATGGAACAACCGTTTATGCTATTGCTGATGGAACTGTTGTTAAAGTAAATTATAAAAATAGTTGTGGTGGAAATATGGTTTTCATTGCTCATAAAGTAAATGGTAAAACATATACATCAGGTTACTATCATTTAGCAAGTATAAATGTGAGTGTTGGTCAGTCTGTAACTTATAATACCGTTGTAGGTTCATCTGGTGGTAATCAACACATAGAAACCTGGGATCATTGTTCATATACAGGATTTGCTAATGGTGGGCATCTGCACCTTCAAATTGCAACAGGTCTATACATGACAGATTACTTTACATATAGTGCCTTTGAAGATGGACACACCTTTAACCCAAGAAATGTTTTAAACTTTCCTGCTAAAGGAGCATCATTCTCAGGCAGATAAAAATTTAAAAATTATTAATATATTTTAATTATTATATCAATCGACAATAATTGTTAATCACTACTATTACCATGATAGTGGTGATTTTTTATGCGTGTAAAAGTATTTGATGAAGGACATGAATTAGATTTAGAAAATAGTATTAATAGTTTTTTAACAGAAAAAGAAGTTGATATTATAGATATAAAATATCAAGTATCCATTGGATTTTTAGGTGAAGAACAAATATATTGTTTTTCAGCTATGATTATTTATAATTAATTTGTTGATTAAAAAATATTTTTTAATACATTATAATCATAGAATAAAGAAGGAGACGATTAAATGTTTAATACTTTTGAAGAAGAAGCAAGAAAAATACTTATTATGGCAAAAAAAGAAATAAAGGATTTAAAACACCCTTATGTTGGGAGTGAACACTTACTTCTTGCCATATTAAAGAGTAAAAATGAAGTATCAAATAAATTAAAAGAATATGATCTAGATTATAATCGCTTTAGAAAAAAAATAATTGATATTGTTGGTATAGGAAGTAGTGAACCTTCTTGTTTTCTTTATACTCCTTTACTTAAAAGAGTTTTGGAAACAGCCATGATTAATAGTAGAGAAAACCATAATGGTATAGTTACCATTAATCATTTGTTTTCTGCTTTATTAGAAGAAGGAGAAGGGGTAGCTATCAGAATTATGTTAGGTATGGATATCGATTTAGATATGCTTTATAAAGACTTTAATTATAAAATAGTTAATAATAAAAAAAATAAAAACCTACTTATTGAAGAATTAGGTGTAGATTTAACTAAAAAAGCTTTAGATGGTGAGTTAGATCCAGTAATAGGGAGAGATAATGAAATTAAAAGAATTCTTGAAATATTATCCCGCCGCAAGAAAAATAATCCTTTATTAATTGGTGAAGCTGGTGTTGGGAAAACAGCTATAGTTGAAGAATTAAGTAGATTAATTTCTTTAGGTCAAGTTCCATGTAATTTAAAAAATAAAAGAATAATTAGTCTTGATATGGCATCAGCTGTAGCTGGAACAAAATATCGTGGAGAATTTGAAGAACGTATTAATAAGATCTTAAAAGAATTAGAAGACAATGATGACATTATTCTTTTTATTGATGAGATACATACTTTAGTTGGAGCAGGTGGTGCAGAAGGAGCTATTGATGCATCCAATATCTTTAAACCCGCTTTAGCGCGCAATAAAATGCGTTGTATTGGTGCAACTACGTTAGCTGAATATAAGAAGTATATCGATGAAGATAAAGCATTAGAAAGACGTTTTCAAAAGGTTATGGTGGCTATTCCTGATAAGGATACGGTAAAAAATATCTTAATGGGTATAAAAGATACCTATACTGATTTTCATCATGTATATATAAGTGAAGAAATGATAGATTTAATTATTAAACTATCAGATAAATATATTTATAATCGTAATCAACCAGATAAAGCTATTGATATATTAGATGAAGTATGTGCACATGTTAGTTTAAAAGAAAATAAAAAATTAAAAGAATATAATAATCTTAATAATGAAATAAAAAAAGTAATTGATAATAAAAAGAAAGCTATTATAAATAATGACTTTGAATTAGCATCAAAACTTAAGATAGAAGAAAATAATCTAATGGATAAAATAAATACATTAGAATTAAATCTATATAAAAAAGATAAAGATAAAGTAATTACTAAACAAGATATAATGACTATAGTATCAAGAAAAGCTAATATACCACTATATGAATTAAGTAATGACAAAGTAAAGAGTATAAAAAAATTAGAAAAGAAACTAAAAGATAGAATTATTGGTCAGGATCAAGCTATAAAAAAGCTATTAGATATTTATAAACAAATAAAACTAGGTTTTAATGAAAATGTTTATTCAATGATGTTTGCAGGATGTAGCGGAGTAGGTAAAAGCCATTTAGCTAAGCTATTTGGTAAGCATATGTCTAAAAGTGTGATAAAACTTGATATGAGTGAATACACTGAACCCCATTCTATAAGTAAAATAATTGGTTCCCCAGCTGGTTATATTGGTTATAATGATAATAAAAATATTTTAGAAAAAATTAAAAATAATCCCTTTTCGGTTATTATTTTAGATGAAATAGAAAAAGCTCATCGTAATATTATTGATTTGTTATTTCAAATATTAGACGATGGTATATTAAAAGATGCAACAGGAAGTGAAGTTAACTTTAGTAACTGTATTATTATTATGACCACTAATATTGGTTTTGAAAATCAAAACATTGGTTTTAATAGTAACAATACTAATAAATTAAAAGAAAACTTTGGAATACCTTTTATTAACAGAATAGATAATATTATTAACTTTAATAGATTAAATAGAAATGATATAAATAAAATTATTCATAAAAGATTAATAAAATTAAAAGAAAAATATGATAATATTGATATTCAGATAAGTAAAGAAGTAATAAATAACATAATAGAAGAAAGTAATTACTTAGAATATGGAGCACGACAAATTGATAAAATAATAAAAAAGTATATTATACCACAAATAATTTCAGCACTTATAAATAATGAAGAAAGCATTAAAATAAAACACCTAAAAGAAAAAGAAATGGTCTGAGTATTCTATATTCTTATTGGTATCTAAATTTTTTTTATAAATTTTTCAAAAAGTATTTTCATTTTTTTTTATTTGTGATATGATTAGTACAAGTGAGGTAAAGAATATGCTAGAAGAAATAAGAAATAGTATAAACAATAACCCTTATTTACAAAAGGATATAAAGGTCGTTTTATTTAGAATGATAGTTACATTTAATAATAAGTTTCCCAATATTAAATTAGATAAGTTTAATGAATTAGTTAAAACCGTCAAAGTAGGCAGAATATCTAAATATGAATCACGTGGAGCATTTACTTATGATGTAAATACAAATGAGATATTATTTAGTCCAACTAAAATTCAAGATGATTATAATTTAGATAATTTCTTTATGCAAGCTGTCTTGAGTATGATTACAGCTAGTGAAAAAGATAATCGTAAATTTACCGGATTTAATTCTGAAGAAAACTTATCAACTTTAAATAGAGCTTATACAGAAATACTTGCTGATTATTTAATAGGTAGTAGCGATAAAACTGATTTAGAAGAAGAAAAAACTATTACTAATCAATTAGGTGTTTTAATTGATGATGATACTTTATTCAATGCTTATTTTAACAATGATGGTAATAAAATTATGTTAGCTGTAGCTGAATTATGTGTAGGTATGGAGGTTTAAATGAAAAAAACTTATATTACACCTAGTATTATATTTAGTAAGATTGAAAACATTGGTAAATCTAATTTAGCAGGACTAGATACTAAACAAAGTTTTAATGAATTAAAAGAATTATTTATGAATATGGCGCTTAAAATGAATAATTCAGAAAAAATTGATTCTTTAGCAGCCCATATGGATGTTGAAAGACAGGTATATATGAATAACTATGCTTTAGGTTTACAAACAACTAATACATATACGAAATAACAACTTAGGTTGTTTTTCTTTTAGGAGGAAATAAGATGGATATTATTATGCATATCGATGTTAATAATGCTTTTTTATCTTGGACTGCAGTTTATTTATTAAAGAAGGGTTATGGGATGGATATTAGAAATATGGAAGCTATTATTGGGGGAGATGAATCAAAAAGACATGGTATTGTCTTAGCTAAATCAATGGTAGCTAAAGCAAGAGGTGTGAAGACAGCCGAGACTATTGCCCGAGCCAAAAGAAAATGTAGGAAGTTAGAGATATTTTCACCTAACTATAAATTATATAAATATATGTCTAATAGTCTATTTAATCTTATTAGAAAATATACTCCTGATATTGAAATATTATCGATAGATGAATGCTTTATCGATTATGGTAAAGTAAAGAATTTATATGGTGATGAAATTAAATTTGCTTACAAACTAAAAAAAGAAATAAAAGATACCTTAGGTTTTACAGTTAACATTGGTATTGCAAATAATAAACTATGTGCGAAAATGGCTTCTGATTTATTAAAACCAGATCGAGTGCACACTTTATTTTCTAATGAAATAGAAGATAAAATGTATCCATTACCTATAAATAAACTATATGGTGTAGGTAAAAAATCAACTGAAAAATTACTTAAATTAAATATTAATACAATAGGTGATTTAGCTAATACTAATCCTGATGATTTAGTACCATATTTTAAAAACATGGCTACTAAATTAGTTGATAGTGCGAAAGGAATAAGTAGTAGTTTTATTAATATAAAAAAAGAAGAATTACAAGGTATAAGTAATTCTACAACTACTCCATATAATTTAAATAGTATTGATGATATTAATAAAGTATTATTAAAAATAGTAGATAATTTATGTATGCGACTTAGAAAGATGGATAAATATACTAATTCAGTATCTGTTACTCTAAAAGATAAATATTTTAAAACCAAATCTCATCAAATGAAATTATCCAATTATACTAATAATACAGATGTTATTTATGATGCAACAAAAAAACTGGTAAAAGAGTTATACAATGATGAATCAATAAGATTAGTAGGAGTCAGTTTAACAAAACTATCAAACAATATGAATCATCAAATATCTATATTTGATAAACAAACTAATAATGAATTAGATAAAATAGTTGATGAATTAAAAGAAACATATGGTAGTAATATTATAAATAAAGCATCTTTAATTGATAATTATCAGTCATAAACTGATAATTTTTTCATAAATTTAATTAGATATATTGAAAGAATAAAAATAATTTGCTATAATTATCTTGTGACGGGTCCGTAGCCAAGTGGTAAGGCATGGGACTGCAACTCCCTGATCGCTGGTTCAAATCCGGTCGGGCCCTCCAAATGACTTTAAAAGCGTTGATTTTCAATGCTTTTTATTTTGACTACGGTCTTCCAGCCTTTTTTTGAGTCTTATATTGTTATAATAATCTTTGTTGAAAAAGTGACCGAATAGTGCCCGAAAAGTGACTGAACAGATTTCACTAATTATATTAGTTGCCGAAAAGTTGCCGAAAAGTTGCCGAATTGATTGATAAAATTTTAGATGTTGTATATAATATATTTAGAG
>CADBLY010000096.1 GCA_902795725.1 uncultured Erysipelotrichaceae bacterium | reverse complement strand
GAATTTTCAATAGTGTTACAATTTATATATTAATATAAGTATAATAAAAAGAGTCATAAATATCTAAAGTTATGACATTTTAACTTTGAAATATTTATGACTTTCTATTTTACAATTTATAAAAAGTAACTTAAAAATATTTAAATTACTTCTTTTTTTTTGTATAATATATTTAGGAGGGATAATATGGTACTACCTGCAGACAGCTTTATAGTTAGTAATAGAACTACTTTAACTGAAAGAGATCGTAATATTTTATTAATGCTTTATCAACCTTTAGTTGGTAATACAGCAATAAGTCTGTATTATACTTTATGGTCTTATTTAGATAAATATGAGTTACTATCTAATGAATGGACACATAATCATATATTGACTAATATGGCGATAAGTATTCAAGAATTTGTAGATGCACGAATTAAGTTAGAAGCCATGGGACTCATTAATACTTATTTAAAAAAAGGAAATATTAATAGTTATGTTTATGAGTTATATTCACCATTAGCTGCTAGTGAATTTTTAAACAATCCTATTTTATCTACGGCTTTATTTAATAATATTGGTAAATTAGAATATGAACAGATTATTAATTATTTTAAAGTACCTAAACTTAATTTAAGAGAGTATGAAAATATTAGCAGTAAGTTTTCCGATGTATTTGCTTTTTCAACCAAACCAATTAATGATTCAATTATTTATGATTTAAAGAGATCCCGTCATCGTAATTTAGAAATTCTATCCAAGATAGATATAAATACCATAGTGAGTTTAGTACCAGAAGAAATATTAAACCCTAATCTTACCCGTGATATGAAAGATTATATTTATAAAATTGCATCTATCTATGATTATGATAATGATGTTATGGTGGAACTAATAAGAAATAGTGTGGGTGTCAATAAAAAAATAGATAAAAAACTTCTAAGAAGTAATGCAGAAAAATATTATAGTTTTGATCATTTAGGTAAACTTCCAAGTTTAATTTATAAATTACAACCCGAGTATTTACGAAAGGAAGTTAAAGATATGTCTAATAGATCAAAAATGATTTATCTTTTTGAAACAACTTCACCATATGATTTTATTAAAAGTAAATATAAAAATGGTAATCCATCTAATAATGACTTAAAAGTTATATCATATTTATTATTAGATATGAATTTAAAACCAGGAGTTGTAAATGTTTTAGTTGATTATGTCTTAAAAATAAATAATAATAAATTAACAAAAGCTTATGTTGATGTCATTGCTGGTCAGTGGATAAAAAGTAATATTGAAACCGTTGAAGATGCAATGAATATTGCCGAAAAAGAATATAAAAGACGACAATCAAAACAAAGTAAAAAGGCAGTAAATAAAGAAGTAGTATCTAATAAACCAAGTTGGTTAAATCAAGCTATTGAAGAAGAAATGGCAACAGATGAAGAAATGAAAAAATTAGAAAGTAGATTAAAGAGGTGAAAAGATGCAGAAGATGACTGATAGTATTAGTTCGTTTGATTCTAATGAACTAAAAAAAGAATTTAATGAAGCTTTAAAAGATGAATATTTTAAATTAATAGTATCTAAATTGAAATTATCTAGTGATTACTTAATGAACTATACTTCTCTTTTAGAAGAATCAAGTTTAGAGTATCGTAATTGTAGTGAGTGTAAATGTTTAATGGAGTGTAAGAATAAGATAAAAGGATATGCTTATCTACCGCGTATTATAGATGGAAATATCGAATTTGAATATAAACCATGTAAATACCAAAAACACTTATTAAAAATAAATAATTATAAAAAGAATACTCTAAATTATGAAGTACCAGAAGCCATATCTGATGCTAGCATAAGTAAAATATATAAAACAGACAAAAAAAGATATCCAGTTATAAATTGGTTACTAGATTTTATAGATAATTATTCTAAAGATAGTAAAGGTTTATATCTTCATGGTAATTTTGGCTGCGGTAAAACCTATTTAGTTTCTGCAACATTTAATGAACTAGCTAAAGCTGGGTTTAAAACATCTATTATCTTTTATCCAGAATTTGTAAGACAAGCTTTCTATGATGATTTTAAAGATAAATTTGATAGAATAAAAAAAGTTGATTTATTATTAATAGATGATATAGGCGCGGAAAACTTAACAGCTTATAATAGAGATGAAATATTATGCCCATTACTGCAATATCGTATGGATAATAAACTAACAACCTTTTTTACATCTAATTTAAATATGGAAGATTTAAAAAATCATTTATCATTCAGTAAGAAGGGTGTAGATGAAGTAAAAGCAGGAAGAATAATATCCAGAATAGAACAATTAACAACCGATTTAGAACTAATTAGTAAGAACTTAAGAAAGTAAG
>CADBLY010000095.1 GCA_902795725.1 uncultured Erysipelotrichaceae bacterium | reverse complement strand
TATAATAAAATAAAAAATAAGTAAAACTATTATTCACTTATTTTTATATTATTGACATGTGTATTGACAGTTATTAATAGTATTGACATTTACCATTTTGCCATATACCGCCATTATTCATACATTCTGATTTTTTTGCAGTATTATTCATATTGTTAGAAGTAATAATGGTTCCTAGTAAAATGATTCCAACAATGATAACTAATAAAATAGATATACAAATGATAATAATCTTTTTCGTGTTCATATTTTATATCCTTCTTTTATTAATTATAATACTTCTCGTTATTTAAGTCTATAGACTTTATTAAAGAAATTTAGTACAATATATGTGGTGATGCAAATGGACATATTAAAACATTTAAATATTCCATATAAAAATAAAACATTATATGAAATCGCACTCACTCACACTTCTTATGCTAATGAGCACGATTTAGTAAGTTATGAAAGATTAGAATATTTGGGAGATGCTATATTAGAATTTATTATGAGTGAGTATTTGTATAATAATACGCACTATGAAGAAGGACAAATGACGAAATTAAGAAGTCGTTATGTATGTGAGAGTGCATTATACGAATATTCATTAAAGTTAGGAATAAATGAATATATTAAATTAGGAAAAGGACAATTAGAACAAGATGGTAAACATAATAAAGCTATTGTTGCAGATGTATTTGAAGCCTTTTTAGCTGCAATATACTTAGATAATGGAATAGAGATAGTCAAAGATTTTATATATAAATATATTATTCCTATAATAGAAAATAATGAACTAGACTCTTTTATTGACTATAAATCTTCATTACAAGAATTTGTTCAAACCACACAACGTAGCTTAGAATATGTATTAACAAAAGAAGAAGGTCCATCTCATAATAAGACATTTTCCTTTGATGTTATAATAGATAATATAATATATGGAAGTGGAACAGCTCATTCAAAAAAAGAAGCAGAGCAAAGAGCAGCGAAAGATGCTTTAAAAAAAGTAGCGAAAGGAGATAAATAAATGGGAAGAGCTTATGAAGTTAGAAAAGCTAGTATTCAAAAAACAGGTGCAGCTAAAGGTAAAATTTATTCAATGTATGCAAAAGAAATATATCAAGCTGCTAAAAATGGTGGTACAAGTTTAGATGCTAATGCCGCACTAAAAAGATTAGTAGAAAAAGCTAAAAAAGAACAAGTACCAAGTGATATTATTAATCGTGCAATAGACAAAGTAAATAGTGGAGCCGATGAATCATATGAAAGTACTAGATATGAAATATTTGGTCCAGGAGGATCAACCGTTTTAGCTGATTGTTTAACTGATAATTTAAATAGAACAGTAAGTGATATTAGAACCGTTATAAATAAAACACATACTAAATTAGGAGCCATGAACTCTGTTAGTTATATGTATGATAATATATGTGTAGTTGGGTTTACAGGATTAAGTGAAGAAGAAACAATGGATGCTTTAATAGAAGCGGGATTAGATGTTATTGATATTGAAATGAATGAAAATGAAGTATTAATAACAGGAGTACCAAACGATTTATATGCTATTAAAGAAGCCATCATAAAAAAATTACCAAATGTATCATTTGATGTTGATGAACTAACCACTGTAGCAAAAACTAAAGTTAACCTTACTTTAGAAGATCTAGAAGTATTTAATAAACTAATTGAAATGTTAGAAAACGTAGATGATATACAACACATATACCATAACGTAAATTTATAGAAAGGAAGATTATATGCAACTATTATTTGATATTTTAAAAATATTAGGAGGAGTAATTGTAGGCGGAATAGCTGGATTTCTAATAGCTAGAACATATATGAAAAAATACTTACAAAAAAATCCCCCAATAAATGAACAAATGATTAGAACAATGATGATGCAAATGGGTAGAACTCCTTCAAAAAAACAAGTTAATCAAGTAATTAAAAGTATGAATAAATACATGTAAAAAAATTTATGTATTTATAAAAAAAACACTTTTTTCGAAGAATGCCGGCATAAAGTCGGCATTTTTTTTCATATAATTTATTATGATTGGTTTAATTAGTAATTTTGGATATAGTGAATCGGGTAATGAGATATATTATGTATATAAAAACTTTTTTAAATTAGGATACGATATACTTATTATTCCTTTAAATGATATGGATAGTATTAAAGAAAGTATTAATAGGTGTAAAGGTATTATTATGCAGGGTGGAGATGATTATCAACCTATTCATCTCGAGATAATTAAATATTTATATGATAATGATATACCACTTCTTGCTATTTGTATGAGTATGCAAGCTATGGGGATGTTATTTAATGGTAAACTAGAATTAATTAACAATCATAGTGATACTTATCATGAAGTTTTTATTGATACTGACACACTATTATATGATATATTAGGTACTGATAGATTAATAGTTAATTCATATCATAAATATACTGTTAATTCTACAGATTTATATGTTTCAGCTTATAGTAATTCCGTTGAAGCTATTGAAGACAAGTCTAAACGTTTCTTTTTAGGTCTTCAGTGGCACCCTGAAAAAATGATTGAATATGATAAATTAGAAAGAAAGATATTTATATATTTTAAAGAGGTGTGTGATGGAGTTAAAAGAATTAATTGAACTTGTCAAAGGGATATTAATAAATGATTATAAAGATGTCAATATAACTGGTTTTTCAACAGATACAAGAACTATTAATAATGAAGTATATATTGCTTTAAAAGGTAAAAACTTAGATGGTCATAGATTTATTACAAATGATTTAAAAGCTAGTGTAGTTATATCTGAAGAAGAAATATATTTAGATGATATACCTGTTATTAAAGTTAGTAATACATATGATTCGTTATATTATATAGGAAGATATATTAAAGATAAATATAATATACCAGTAATAGCTATTACTGGTTCTAACGGTAAAACTACTTTAAAAGAATTAATATATAATATTTTAAGCACTAAATATAAAGTATTAAAAAATAAAGAAAACTATAATAATATTATAGGTATATTTAATACTATAAAGAAATTAAACAATACTTATGATTTATGTATCCTAGAGATGGGGATGAATCATAAAGGAGAAATATCTACACTATCCAAAATGGTTCAACCAACAACAGGTATTATAACAAATATTGGTTCAGCACACATAGGTTATTTAAAAAATAAAAAACAAATATATAAAGCTAAAATGGAAATACTAGATGGTTTAAATGGTGACTTAATTGTAAATGGTGATGATAAGTATTTAAAAAAGAGTAATTCTTTTAAATGTGGAAGTAAATTATCTAATGATTTAATTGCTTATAAAATTAACATATATAGTGATTATATGTGTTTTGATATATATGTTGATCAAGAATATCAAGTTATCTTTAATATACCAAGTAAGTACTATATAAGTACTATATTAGAAGCTATTAAAGTTGGATTAGAATATAATATTGATATAAAAACTATATTGAAAGTAATAAAAGAATTTAAAAGTGTAGATAAGAGATTAAAATATATTAAAATTAATAATTATACTATTGTTGATGATACATATAATGCATCATATGAATCAGTTAGATGTGGTTTAAATACCATTAATCAAACCAAAAATAGGAAAATAATTATCTTAGGTGATATGTTAGAATTAGGTAAATTTAGTAAAAAATATCATAAAAAAATAAATGGTTTATTAAAAGAAATTGATAATAAAGAAGTAATAACAGTAGGAAATTATACAAAGTATATTAAATCAAATCATTTTAAAAATAATCAGCACTTAATTAATTATTTAAAAAGTATTGATTTAAAAAACAAATACATATATCTAAAAGGATCTAGGAAAATGAAACTAGATGAAATAGTTAAATATTTAATGAAATAAATTTACATCTTAAACTATCCATGATATAATTCATGTAGATAGGAGAGATATAAATGCAAGTAGGATTTAATAATGATAAATACGTTAAAATACAAAGTGAAAAAATAAGAGAGAGATTTAAATTATTTGATAAATTATACCTGGAAATAGGGGGTAAACTATTTGATGATAGTCATGCCTCAAGAATATTACCAGGTTTTAAAAGTGATGTAAAAATTAATATGTTTCAAGAATTAAAAAATGATTTAGAAATAATATTTTGTATTAATGCTCACGATATTGAAAGAAATAAAACTAGAGGAGAATATGGAATTACTTATGATGAAGAAATAATAAAATTAATAAATAATTCTAAAAAGATGGGATTTAGTGTCAATAGTGTGGTTGTAACTTTATATCAAAGTCAAATAAGTGTTGATAAGTTTATCAAAAAGCTAAACCGAAATGGTATTAAAACATATATACATACTTTTACCAAAGGATATCCAACTGATGTTGATACTATTGTAAGTGAAGAAGGATATGGAGCAAATCCTTATATAGAAACAACCAAACCATTAATACTAGTTAATGCTCCTGGTCCAGGCAGTGGCAAACTAGCAACATGTTTATCACAGATATATCATGAAAATAAACGTGGTGTGAATGCTGGATATGCAAAGTTTGAAACCTTTCCAGTATGGAATCTTCCTTTAAAACATCCTGTTAATTTAGCCTATGAAGCTGCGACAGCTGATTTAAAAGATGTTAATATGATTGATCCATTCCATTTAGAAAAATATGGTAAAACAGCAGTTAATTATAATCGAGATATAGAAATGTTTCCTGTATTAAAAAGTATCTTAAAAAAAGTATGTAGCAAAGATATTTATTTTTCTCCTACAGATATGGGTGTTAATGTTGTAGGTTTATGTATAGAGAATAATGACATTGTTGAAGATGCATCTAAAAAAGAAATAGTAAGAAGATATTATAATGAATTAAATAACTATAAATTAGGTTTATGTGATGAAGATACCTATAAAAAAATAAAACTATTAATGAATGAAATAGGCATTGATGAAGAATATCTTTCCGTTATAAAACCAGCCTTAGAAAAAGCTAGTAGTGAAGGAGTAGATGTAATCGCACTAGAAATAGGTGATAAAATTATTACTGGTAAAGAAACAGATATTCTCACTCCAGCAAGCAGTGTTGTTATAAATGCTATTAAATACTTAAGTGACATTCCTGATGATATCAAATTACTATCTCCTAATGTTTTAGAACCAATGTTAAAATTAAAAAAAGAAATGAATAATGGTTCTCACTTAACACTACCAGAAGTATTAACTGCCTTAAGCATTTGTTCAGTTACTAATCCAATGACAGAAAAAGCTCTCCACAAATTAAAAGAATTAGAAAATTGTGAAGCTCATGCTACCTATATGGTCATGAATGGTGATAAAAAAACTTTAAAAGGTTTAAAAGTAAATCTAACTTGTGAAAGTTAATAAAAGAATAAGAGGTGTTTTGTATGATTTGTCCAAATTGTAAAAGTAATATTAACCCTAGTAATGGAAGATGTCCTAATTGCTCATTTCCACTTCCTGGATTAGATTTATCCAATAATAATATTCCTAATTTACAGATTAATAATAATATAAGTGATTTAAGCACTATAAATGATTTAGAAGAATTTAATCGTAATTTTAGTCTAAAAGATGATTTCAATTTAAGTGATACAAGTAAAGTTGAAGTTGATGAAAAAGAAAAAAAGAAAGATAACAAGAAATCACCTATGCTTTTAGTAATAATTTTTCTTATATTAATTATTCTGTTATTAGGCAGCTATCTTTTATATGATAAATTTATTAATAATGATAAAAATTTTATCGTTAAAACAGAAACTACTAAAGAATATAAACTAACTAAACAAGAAGCTAAAGGGCTAGGGAACTATTTATGGAATTATGCTTTAGATACTATATGGTGTCATAATTTTACTTATAGTGAACAACCAACTTTAATTAATGAAAGTGTAAATGGTTTTGAAATAACTAATTATGATGAAATAGTAAAAAACTTCACAACAGATTTTATTTATGAATATCAAGGAAACACATATAAATTTAATGATATTTTTGGTAATAATACTATAGAGAATAAATACTATGATGTTAATAAATGTAATAGAGAAAGTGATCCTACATATGAAACAACTACTTTAGAAATAAAATTAATTTCTAAAGACGAAATAACATACAAAGCAACATCCACCTATTGTGAAGGAGAAGCATGCATTGAAAACAATATTGAAAAAGAATTTGTTATCGTTAAAGAAAAGAATAAATGGAAAATAAAACAATTTTTTCTACCTAATTAAATAATACTTTTTCCTAAGAGTGTCAAATGACACTCATTTTTTTAAAAAAGTGCGAAAAAGCACTTGACATCCTAAGCATTTTTTT
>CADBLY010000094.1 GCA_902795725.1 uncultured Erysipelotrichaceae bacterium | reverse complement strand
TAGATTGCATCCTTCTAGTTCTGCTATTATAATATTGTCTTTATTACATATACAGTGTCCTATATTAGTATTTCTTAAATCACTTCCCTTGCAGTTAGTATATTTTCCCGTGCTATTAGTGAAATCAATACCATTTAAGTTAACTAATTTTAATTCTTTTTTATCAAACAATGACCCCATTTTTTTTCTTCTTGCTTCTTCTTGGGTCATTATTTCACTATGTCCAGCTAAATTTGCTCCAACGATTGATACGGTACTAAAATCAAATTCACTTAAATCTAAATATGGTAAGATGGTTTTGTTATATCCTGTTTTCCATATTTTCCATGCAATAAATGGATCTTCAAGATATATCACTCCTTTTTCGTTACTGATATATTTAAATAAATGATAAAGATATTCATTTGGTAGCTTTATACTGTTTTTTTTTTTTTTTTTTGGTAATTTTTAAAGATAGATTATCAAATAAATTTTTTGTAAATTCAGGCATTATATATTCTGAATTCAGTTTTTCCATTGGTTCGATAGTATCCATTATTTCAGCATTTGAATATTCACTCAATCTTGCTTTATTCTTATCTAAAATATTTTCTGTTTCATATATTTTGCTATAATTAATCATGATATTCACCACCTATTACATTTATAATGACTAATTACATTTTATTATATTATATATATATAACTTTTTCAAGGTATATATATCATTAAATATATAAAACAACTACCCATTATGAGTAGTTGTTTTTTTTAGTCGTTAAATCCACGACCACCGCGGCCCCATGAGCCTGCACCAATAATTATTACAAGTAGGATAAATAAAACTAAAACGATAGCAGCACCGTATCCTACACCGCCATAACCATAGCCACCGCCTTGATTACAGCATCCGCTACCATATCCTTGGTATCCGCCATAATAATACATATAAACCCTCCTTACTATTTCAATATATTTTATTAAACAGATAATATATTGTGAATGTTAAAAACCTATATTGTAAAAAAAATAGATACATGTTATAATTTAATGTAGGAGAAGCATATGAAAAGAGCATTAAAAAATTGTGATAAATTTTTATTATTTTTGACGATTGTATTTAGTTTATACGGTTTATTTAATTTGGTTACGGCATCTAGTCGTGAAGCTGTAACTCATATTAATGGATCAATGTTTTATTATTTCTTTCGTCATTTTATAATTCTTTTTGTTGGTTTTATTGGTGGATTGATTGTTTTAAATACGCCTTTTAAAAAGTATCCAAAGTTTTTACCACTTCTTTTTATTGTAGTGTTAGCATTAAATATTTGGTTAGTTTTAAATGGTAGTAGTACAAGGGGAGCGAATAACTGGATACCACTTGGTTTTTTTAACTTGCAACCTAGTGAAATTGCTAAACCGGTAGTTATTGTATGTCTTGCTTTTTTGTTTGATAAGTTTAGTGATTCTTTACAAAATGTTAAAACAAAACATGGGGATCGAATATGGACGATTATTATAGTAGGAGTACTACTACCAGCAGTTGTTTTTTTACAAAAGGATTTAGGAACTGCTGTAATTTTGTTAACTATATTTGTTGTTTTGTTTATTTTTAGCCCTATTTTATTTAAAGATAAAATAAAGACTATTGTTGTTGTAAGTATTATAGGTGTTTTAGGAATATTTATTATGTATAGTATTCAAGGATATATTTTAAGTAGGGCTCAGTTAGCGCGTTTTGATTATCATGATCCGTGCAAAAACTATGCTACAAGTGGATATCAGATTTGTAATGCTTATATTGCTATTAATAAAGGGGGCTTATTGGGTGTAGGAATTGGGAAAAGTAGCCAAAAATATTCTTATATACCAGAACCACATACTGATATGGTATTTGCTATTATTGCTGAAGAAAATGGTCTTGTTGGTGTGACAATCATTTTTATAGTTTATATTATATTATTATATAGAATACTTAGAATCGCTAGACTCTCTAGTACATTAAAGGGAAGGTATATCGCACTTGGTGTGGCAACCTATATTTTTATGCATATTTTTATTAATTTAGGTGGATTATTTGGACTTATTCCATTAACTGGAGTTCCACTTCCATTTTTATCTTATGGTGGTAGTTTCACACTTTCTTTAATAATTTCTTTGATGATTGTTCAAAGGGTTCATATTGAAAGCGTGGATAAATAATAATTGTTTAGTAAAAATAAACTAGAATTTCATTTACAAAACAATTATAATGTGTTACAATAGGTGTGTATTCATAAGAGAGGACGTGAAATTATGGATCAAACAAAAGTATATAATTCAACTGATTTTCAGGAAGAATTAATTGCTGAAACAATAAGAGAAGTGGCTTCAATTTTAAATGAAAGAGGATATAATGCTATTAATCAAATAGTTGGTTATTTGATGAGTGGTGATCCTGGATATATTTCTAGTCATAAGGAAGCTAGAAATAAGTTAACTAAGTTTGAAAGAACGGAAATATTAGAGGTATTGGTTAAAAAATATCTTAGTAAATAATGCGTTATTTAGGATTGGATTTAGGTACTAAAACTTTAGGATTAGCAATTAGTGATGAAACGCTTACAATTGCGAGTAGTTTAACTATCTTAAGATTTGAAAGTGAAGATTATGATAGTTTGTTCAAACCTTTGGAGAATATTATTTCTGAGTATGGTATTGAGAAAATGGTTTTAGGATTACCTAAAAATATGAATAATAGTATAGGATTTCGTGCGCAAGCTACATTGGATTTTAAGAAAAGGTTAGAGACTTGGTTTAATGTTGATGTGGTATTGCAAGATGAAAGACTTACTACTGTTGAAGCAACCCATTATATGTTAGAAGCAGATTTATCACGAAAAAAAAGAAAGCAAAGAATTGATTCTTTAGCTGCTAATATTATTTTACAGACATATTTAGATAAAGAAAAAAAAGGAGGAATATAAATATGGATAATGAAATTATGACATTTAAAGTAATTAGTGATGAAGGAAAAGAAGTGGAATGTGAAGTTTTATTTACATTTGAATCAGATGAAACAAAGAAAAACTATATTGTATATACTGATAATAGTTTAGATGAAGAAGGAAATGTAAGAGTTTTTGCATCTATCTATAATCCTGATGATGAGGAGACAAAATTATTACCAATTGAAACTGATAAGGAATGGAAGATTATTGAAACAATATTAGAAGAATTACAAAACGAAGCTAATTCTGGAGAATCTAAAGAGTAATTATACTCTTTTCTTATATGAAAAAAGTTTTATTAATTAGTTTAATTTTATTAATTATTCTATTTGGAGTAGCTTTTATAAGCTATAATAATGGAATTAAAAGCGTTGGAAGTAATGATACTGATATTGAATTTAATGTTGGTGAAGGTAGTAGTTTTTTAAGTATTGCACGTGATTTAAAGAAGGCAAAATTAATTAAATCGGAGTTCTTTTATAAGTTATATATTAAAATACATCATGTTTCTAATATTGAAAGTGGTGTCTATATTTTAAATAATAAGATGAATGTTAAGAAAATAACTAAAACATTACAAGGAAAAAGTATTAATCCTAATACAATATCTATAACTTTTAAAGAAGGTTATGATATGACAGATATTATTAAAGAGATTATTGATAATACTAATAATACTCAAGATGATATTTTAAATAAATTAAATGATAGTGATTATTTAAATAGTTTAATAGAAAAGTATTGGTTTATTGATGAAAGTATATTAAATGATCAATTATATTATTCTTTAGAAGGATATTTATATCCTAATACTTATCAATTTGATGATAAAGATGTTAGTGTAGAAGATATTTTTAATACAATGATTGATCAGATGGATAAACAATTGAAACCTGTTAAGGGAAGTATAGATACTAGTAATTATAAACCACATCAATTACTTACACTTGCTTCTATTATTGAATTAGAAGGTGTTCATAGTGATGATAGAAATGGTATTGCTTCTGTTTTCTATAATAGATTAAATGCTAATATGAATTTAGGTAGTGATGTTACGACTTATTATGGTGCGAGAGTAAAAATGAGTGAAAGGGATTTATATGTTCAAGAATTGAATAGTGAAAATCCTTATAATACAAGGAATATAAATATGGCAGGACAACTTCCTATTGGACCAATTTGTAATCCTAGTATTGAATCAATAAAAGCGGCTGTAAATCCTAGTTCTGGTGAATATTATTATTTTGTAGCTGATAAGAATAAGAAAACTTATTTTTCTAAGACTTATCAGGAACATGAAAATACTATTGCTAAACTAAAAAAAGAGGGATTATGGTACGAATATTAGAAGAATATGCTAAAAAAAATAATGTTCCTATTATGCAAAAAGATGGTATTACTTTTATGTGTGAATATATTAATAAACATGGTATTAAGAATATTTTAGAAATAGGTAGTGCGATTGGATATTCTGCTATTTGTATGGCTTCAGTTGATAGTGATATTAAAGTAACAACAATTGAAAGAGATATTAATATGTATAATGTTGCTTTAAAGAATATTGATGATTTTAATTTGAATAAGCAGATAAATATTATTAATGCTGATGCATTAGATATTAGTTTAGATGGCAAATATGATTTAATATTTATTGATGCAGCTAAAAGTCAGTATATTAAGTTCTTTTTAAAATTTACAAAGAACCTTAATGATAATGGTGTTATTATAACAGATAATTTAAGTTTTCATGGATTAGTTGAAGATGATAGCAAAACTAATAATCGTAATACAAAACAACTTATAAGAAAAATTAGAAAATATATATCTTTTTTAAAGGAGAATAAGGAATTTAATACGGAGTTTTATCAATTAGGTGATGGAATTAGTGTATCAAAAAAATCGTAGTTATTGGTTACGATTTTTTTGTGCTAAATAATAGAAACTATTGTTGGCTATTTTTTTAAGTTGTTTACTGTCACTATTTGCATTGGTACTTTGATCAAATTCATTTAATATCGTAAAATATTTTTTGTTTAGGTTGTTAAATGTTTGAATTACTGTTTTAATATTACAATATGGTGCTAAAAGATAACCTTTATTGTATGCATCAACGAAATGTTCAAGTATTGCTTTTTCTTCGCCTGTTTCTGAGTTTACAATACTATTATTCTCTAAGTAATTTATTAATGAAACAGTTAATGGTGTTTGTAATGATTTAAAGTTTTCAATTGCTTGTTCTTTGGCTTTTTTGTAATATATACTTTTGGTTGTGTCAAATAAACAATCATAAAATCCATACATGGTTATATAAAAACTTATTTGTGAATTTGTTTCTCTTTCTAAAGTATTGTTTTTAATAAATGGTGTCATATTATGTGATAAGTCAATAATTACACACATTTTTTCTTTAACAATATTGTTTAAAGTTTTATTACTTCTTTTTAGTATTGAAACCATTTCTTTTGTTTTGTTTTCCATAAACCCTCCTTTATGTAATTTAAAAAGGTTAAGATTAACCTTTTATATTTAATTTGGTGTCCTCTTAGGGATTCGAACCCTAGACCCACTGATTAAGAGTCAGTTGCTCTACCAACTGAGCTAAGAAGACATCACAGATATAATTATAATATAAAATTAAAAAAAATACAATACATAAAAGAAATTTCTTTTATTCTATTGTAAAAATATATAAAATAATATAAAATATTAGTAGTGGAGGTCAATCATGAAATTAAGTGAAAGTTTTT
>CADBLY010000093.1 GCA_902795725.1 uncultured Erysipelotrichaceae bacterium | reverse complement strand
ATTTGAAATAAAATTCTATCTATGATAGATTTTTTTCGTAAAATGTGATTTTTAAGTGTTAAAGTCTTTCTAATTTTGTGATATATTATATATAGGATGGAAAATAATGGATAGTTTATAAGAAAAATAGATAATTACTTTATAAATTGGAAATAAAATAAAGATAGATTACCTTTAATAATTAAGGGAGCAAGACAAATAGGGAAAACAAACGCTATTAGATATTTTGGTGAGAATAATTATAAAACATTCATTGAAATAAATTTTGCTCTTCAACCACAATTTATAATTATATTTGAAGGTGGTTTTGAAGTAGATGAAATAATAAAAAGAATAACCATGAAAATACCGGATGTTGATTTAATAGAAAATGATACTTTATTTTTTTTCGATGAGATGCAAGAATGTGTAAGTACAGCGACATCTTTAAAAGACTTTAGGGAAGATGGAAGATATGATGTTATATGTTCAGGTTCATTAATGGGTATAAATTATAATGAAATAGAATCTAATAGTGTAGGTAATAAAGAAGATTATGTAATGCATTCTTTAGACTTTGAAGAATTCTTGTGGGCAAAAGGATATAAGGAAGAACAAATAGAAGAAATGTATTCCTATATGATAAAAGTTGAATCACTTCTTAAATATATGTATGATATTATGTTAAATCATTTTAAAGATTATATGATTGTAGGTGGAATGCCAAGAATTGTTGATACTTTTGTCACTAATAATAATTTTAATGGTATTCTAAAAATACAACAACAAATAAATCTCGACTATGAAGAAGATATAACTAAATATGCTGGTGGTTTAGATAAAACTAAAATTCTTAATGCTTACCGTAAAATACCAGTGTTTCTTGACAATGAAAATAAGAAGTTTCAAATTAGCAAGATTAAAGAAGGTGCTGTAATAGAGAGTATGTAGGTGTTGTGGAATGGCTTTCTAGTGCCGGTATTGTGAATGTATGTTATTCGATGGAATATCCAACACTTCCATTAAAAGGTAACTATAACCCAGACAACTATCGATTATATTTTTCTGATACAGGATTACTTATTGGTTCTTTAGAAGAAAAAGCTCAAGCAGATTTAAGTAATAATGAGAATTTCAATACATATAATGGATCCTTGTATGGAAATATCGTAGGAGATATGTTAATAAAAGAAGGTTTTGATTTGTTTTTTTATAAAGATGCTAAAAAAAGATAGAAATGGATTTCTTTATTAGAGATACTAAATCATTAATACCAGTTGAAGTAAAAGCAAGTGATAATTCCACACCATCACTTAATAATTTAATTAATAACAAAGCTTACGAAGACATTAAGTATGGTATAAAGCTATGTAATAAGAATATTGGATTTAATGGTAAGTTTTATACATTTCCTTATTTTTTAACATTTCTACTCAAAAGATACTTAAAAGAAAAAAATAGTAATGTGGATAATTAATTATAATTACAGGGATATCGTTTGATATACTTTCATTTTGCATATAATAATATATATTGTTTATAAACAATTAGGAGGTATTTATGTTATTTAGAAAAGCTATCTTAATGATTCATGGGTTTGCTGGAGGAGTATATGATTATGAAGTATTAGATCATTATTTAGAGTTAAATCCTTTATTTGATGTCTATAGTTTTACTTTGCCAGGGCATGGTGTTAGCACTAAGATTAAATCTAAATATACAGAATGGATTTTAAAAAGTGAAGAAGAAATAGATTATTTGATTAATAATGGATATCGAACTATTTATGTTATTGGGCATAGTATGGGTGGGGTTATTGCTACTTATTTAGCTACAAAATATAAAGAGATAAAAAAATTAGTTTTAGTTGCGCCTGCTTTTAAATATTTTTATCAAAAAGATAATAGTTTACTTGATATATTAAAAAAAGGTAATGTGTTATTAAAAGATTATGGGTATGAAACGGTAGTAAGTAGATTTACTAAAACTAGTATTAATAGTGTGAAAGAATTTATGTCATTAGTTAAGAATTACTATGATACTCCTAAATATATTCATATTCCCACACTTATTATTCAAGGATTAGATGATAAGATTGTACCTATAGAAAGCAGCAAGTATGTTTATAACAATCTAAAGGGTAAGAAGTGGCTAGTATATGTTAAAGATACTAATCATGATGTCTTTAAAAGTAGGTGTGTAGATGAAATAAATAGATTAATAGAAGAATTTTTAAAAAGAAATATTATAAAAGATAGAGTATTTACTATTGGTAATTTAGATAATGATGTTTAAAAATTTATCAAAAGTTTACTTTTTCTGATATAATTGAATAAAGGAGTAGATTATGAAAAAATATAGATTGTTTTTTGACCCACGTAAAGAAGAGAATTGGTTAAATAGTATAGAAGGATATCGTTTAGTTAAGGTAGGAATATTATCTTATACTTTTGATAAAGATACTAAAAGATATGAGTATAGTCTTAACTATACACCTGGTAATATAGAATATTTAAAGTTACTTAATAATATGAAGGATAGTTCATTTTTAATTAAACGTAAAATAGGATGGAGTTATATAGGTAAAGAAAAGCAAGTTAAAGGTTTTTATCGCCAAGAAGAAAGAAATAAAGATAGTTTAAAGATATTTGTTAATAAGTATAAATTATATAGTAAAGCTTTTTTTATGTTTGGTTTAGCTTTTTTTACTTTATCTATTTCTGTTAATAAGTATTTTATAATATGTTCAATGTTGATGTTTATATTGTCTATACTATATAAAATGTGTATAAAAACTACGCAATCATTAATATAATTTAAGGGAGGTAATATGAAGGTATTATTAGTTAATGGTAGTCCT
This sequence comes from uncultured Erysipelotrichaceae bacterium, assembly GCA_902795725.1. Taxonomy (GTDB): domain Bacteria; phylum Bacillota_I; class Bacilli_A; order RF39; family UBA660; genus RUG12438. The sequence continues at coordinate 4,752 of CADBLY010000093.1, read as the reverse complement.
AATAGGGAAGGGTGTATCTATACAGCGTTAAAAGAAATCGAAAAAGTTTTAAATGAAGAAGGTATTGATACGGAAATATATTGGATTGGATTAAAAGCTATTTCTGGATGCATGGGGTGTAAAAGATGTGTAGATAATAAGAAATGTATAATTGATGATAAGGTAAATGAGTTTGTGGATAAGGCTAGTAATTATGATGGTTTTATCTTTGGTAGTCCTGTTCATTATGCTGCAGCTAGTGGTTCTTTAACTTCCTTTATGGATAGAGCTTTTTATTCGTCTAGTTGTAGTGGTAAAAAGGTTTTTAATCATAAGCCAGCTGCATGTATATGTTGTGCTAGAAGAGCTGGTACAACATCAACTTTTGATCAATTAAATAAATATTTTGCTATTAGTGAAATGCCTATTGTTACATCAAGGTATTGGAATATGGTTCATGGTAATACACCAAGTGAAGTTATGGAAGATAAAGAAGGTTTGCAAGTTATGCGTATTTTAGGACACAATATGGCTTATTTATTAAAATGTCTAGATTTAGGAAGGAAAAATAATATTGAGTTAGTTAAAGAAGATAATATTGTTTTAACTAATTTTATTAGGTAGATATATGGATATAAAAGTGCAGAAATTTAATAAAATATATGAAGAATATATTAATGATTATAATTTAATTATTATTGCTTTGGATACTATTAAGAAATTAGGAATAAACTATGTTAGTTTAGAAGATATTAGTTATTTTATCTTTTTGTTTAAAAAGAAATATAGAGAATATCAAGGTGATATTAAGTCTTCTTTATCAGAATTTATAAATGGTAATACTCATATTTTAGGACATTGTCCTAATGATTTATATATAATTGGATCTTTAGATAATATTAATCTATTAGAAAAACAAAGGGATATTGAAGGAGTTTTAAATCATTATGATTTCAATGATATAAAACTAGAATATAAAGAATATTTAACTCATAAATGAGTTTTTTTCTTTATTTTTAAATTTTTTGGTGTATTAGGTAAATTTATAATTGTTTTTATTGTGTAAAAAAGTGTAAAGTTTTGAAGATAATTGATTTAAGAAGGTGGAAGTGTGTTACAATATAATTAGAAAAGGAGAGTGACGTATGTCAAAATTAAGAATTGTCCAATATGGATGTGGAAAAATGAGTGAGTATACTATGCGTTATGTATATGAAAATGGATGGGAAATTGTAGGAGCAATTGATATTAATCCAGATGTTATTGGAAAAGATATAGGTAGCATTATTGCCTGTGAAAATAAGGGTATTGTTGTTAGTAGTGCTGATAAGGCTGAAGATGTAATTAAAAGTACTAAACCGGATGCAGTTATTGTTACAACAATGAGTTTGCTTGAAGATGTTAAGGATGCATTAATGTTGTGTGCAAAACTTGGAGTAAATGCTATTACAACATGTGAAGAAGCTTTTTATCCAATGAATTCTAATCCGAATTTAACTAAAAAAATAGATGCATTAGCTAAAGAGAATAATTGTACAATTACTGGTAGTGGATATCAAGATGCATATTGGGGTAATTTAATATCAACTATTTGTGGTTCTACTCAGACAATTAATAAAATTAAGGGAAGTAGTTCTTATAATGTTGAAGATTATGGTATTGCTTTAGCTAAAGCACATGGTGCTGGATTAACAGAAGAAGAATTTGCTAAAGAAATAGCTAGTGTAGATGAAATAAGTGATGATGAAAGACAAAAAATTATTGAATCAGGTAAATACTTACCAAGTTATATGTGGAATGTAAATGGTTGGTTATGTGATAAATTAGGTTATACAGTTGAAAGTCAATCACAAAAATGTATACCAACATTTAATGATGAAGATATTGAATCATCAACTTTAGGTATGACTGTTAAAAAAGGTGTTTGTACTGGTATGCGTGCTGTTGTAACAACAACAACTAAAGAAGGAGTGACGTTAGAAACAGAATGTGTAGGAAAAGTATATGGTAAAGATGATTTTGACTGCAACAATTGGGAAGTTATAGGTGAACCTAATACTCATTTAGTAATTGAAAGACCAGCAACAGTAGAATTAACTTGTGCATCTATTGTTAATAGAATTCCTGATATAATTGACGCACCAAGCGGTTTTGTTCCTACTTCGAGAATGGGTGAATTAAAAAAATATAGAAAATAAAATCAATGTTAAAACACTATATTTTGATTTCTTGTTATTTAAATAGAGAGAGATATTCTCTTTTTATTTTTAAAAATTTATTGTATAATACTTGCAGGTGAAGGAATATGAAAACAGAAGATTTTGATTATATATTACCAGAAGAATTAATTGCTCAGACACCTCTTAAAAAAAGAGATGAATCAAAATTATTAATTTTGGATAAAGAAACAGGAGATATTAACCATTCAAAGTTTTCTCATATTATTGATTATTTAGATAATAATGATGTTTTAGTTTTAAATGATACAAAGGTAATACCAGCTCGTATTATTGGTATAAAAGAAGAAACTAATGCTGTTATCGAGTTATTGATGTTAAAAGAGAAAATGGAAGATACTTGGGAATGTTTAACGAAACCAGCTAAAAGAATTAAAGTTGGAACAATAGTAAACTTTAGTGATAGGTTAAGTGCAGAATGTATTGAAGTAAAAGAAGAAGGTATAAGAGTTTTTAAATTAAAATATCAAGGTATTTTATATGAAATATTAGATGAATTAGGAGAGATGCCACTACCACCTTATATTCATGAGAAATTAGAAGATAAAGATAGATATCAAACTGTTTATGCTAAAAATATTGGTAGTGCAGCTGCTCCTACTGCTGGGTTACACTTTACTGAAGAACTTATGAAGAAAATAAAAGAAAAAGATATATCTATTGTTTACATTACTTTACATGTGGGACTTGGAACGTTCAGGCCGGTTAGTGTATCTGATGTATCTAAACATAAAATGCATAGTGAATTTTATTGTATGAGTGAAGATGCAGCTAATATATTAAATGAAGCTAAAAAAAGTAATAAAAGAATTATTAGTGTAGGAACAACAACGACACGTACATTAGAAACTATTATGAATTTATATGGTGAGTTTAAAGCATGTAGCGGTTGGACTGATATTTTTATTTATCCAGGATATAATTTTAAAGCTATTGATGCATTAATAACTAATTTTCATTTACCTAAATCAACTCTTTTAATGTTAGTTTCTGCTTTGGCTAGTAAAGAATATATAATGCAAGCTTATAAGGAGGCTATCAAAAAGGAATATCGTTTCTTTTCCTTTGGTGATAGTATGTTTATAAAATGATTATTGTTATAGCGGGACCTACTGGTGTGGGTAAAACAAAATTAAGTATTGAACTAGCTAAACACTTTAATGGTGAAATTGTTAATGCTGATAGTACTCAAGTTTATAAAGGTTTAGATATTGCAACAGCTAAAGTAGGTAAAGAAGAAATGGAAGGTATTAAACATCATTTATTGGATATTAAAGATATAAATGAAGACTATACGGTATATGATTATCAAAGACAAGGTAGAATAATTATAGAAGATATTAAGAATAGAAATAAAGTACCTATAATAGTGGGTGGGACAGGATTATATATTAAGGCTTTATTATATGATTATAAGTTTGTTGGAAGTAGTAATAATCAATATGAAGAGTATAGTGATGAAGAATTATATAATAAATTAATTAGTATTGATCCTCATACAGATATCCATAAAAATAATCGCAAGAGAATAGTTAGAGCTTTAAATTATTATAATGATACTAATATGCCATATAGCACGAAAGAAACTGATTCTAAATTAATATATGACGATGTTTTCTTTATTGGTCTTACTACTGATAGAAATAATCTTTATAATATTATTAATAAAAGAGTTGATATTATGTTAGATAATGGATTACTTAAGGAAGCTAAAAAAATATATGATACTAATATTAGAACAAAGGCTGTTATGACACCAATCGGTTATAAAGAATTATTTGATTATTTTGATAATAAAATATCTAAGGAAGAAGCTATTGAATTAATAAAACGAAATAGTAGAAGATATGCAAAAAGGCAATATACTTGGTTTAATAATAAAATGGATATGAAATGGTTTAGTGTAGATTATAATAATTTTAACAATACAATTAAGGAAGTAGTTAATTATGTGGAAAAAAATAGTTAGAATTGTATCTTTATTAGTAGTTTTGATAATATGTGGATGTAGTAGTAAATATGCTTTATCACCATCAGAATTTAAAATACAAATGGAGAATAATAAGTATAAAGTGGTAGATGTAATGGATAGTTATCAATATGAAGGATTAAGAAAAGCATATAAAGCATTCAATAAGAATTATGATATAACCTACTTTAAATTAGAAACAAAAGAGCAAGCTATTAATTTTTATGAAAGTAGTCAAGTTAATTTAAATTTAAATAAAATTAGTAATAAAAAAGAAACTAATATATCAACTAAATATTATGGTAAATATACTTTAACAACAAGTGATTCTTATTTAATGTTGTCGAGAATAGATAATACAGTTATATATACTACTTTAGATAAAAAATATAAAGATAGTGTAAAAAAAATAATAAAAAGAATAGGATATTAAACTAAATATTAATTCATAAAATATAAAAAAACGTAAATAGTAAAAATTTTCACACGTGAATTTTTCAAAAACTATTGCGTTTTTTTAGTAAAATTAAATAGAAGGTAACAGAATAGAATTACCTTTAAGGATGT
>CADBLY010000092.1 GCA_902795725.1 uncultured Erysipelotrichaceae bacterium | reverse complement strand
CTTTTGTTGATTATTAGGATATAATCTAAATACATATGCTCTATTTATTTTCAAGATATCACCACCTATATATATAAATAGTATATTATATATACATACGTTTGGAGGTAGTTTTACTACACAAAATACCAAGCACTTTCCTAGTATATAAAAAAAGAAAAACCTATCAAAAGATAGGTCATTAAACAAATAAACATGATCCAATAATAATAGCAAGTAATATATATAATACAATTATTATAATATATGAGCTATTATTTTTTTTGCATGTTGCCTGCTGATTACAATCATTATTTGGTTTATTACAACTCATAATTACACCTCCTTAAATATAAGCTCCAAGTATAATTATTAAAAGAATAAATAATACTAAAACGATAGCTGCACCAGATATACCATTGTTACAACACATATAAATCATTCCTCCTTTTTTTATCATTTCACAGTATTTTATGAAAAATTCAAAGAAGTGTGCTAGAAAACCTTGTCATTTCTTTTAATTTTTGCTATTATATAACTTGTATGATGCAGTGAAACATCGTATTTAGGGAGGAGAAAGGTATGGAAAAGAAGAAAAATACCGCAAAAAGTAGTAAGAAAAGTACTACAAAAAATGCAGCAAAAAGAAATAATACTTCTAAAAAAGCTACAGTAAAAAATACTAATAATAAAGTTAGTAAAAATATTACTGAAGTTAAAGAAACTGTTAAAACAGTAGAAAAACCACAAGAAGTAAAAATTAAAGCTGCAAAGAAAAGTTCTTTAATCGATAAATGTAAAGGACTATGGGCAAAAAATAAGGAATTAGTAATTGCAATATGCATTATTATTCTACTTATTGCTGTTATTGTTGGAATGGCTTTCTATAAAAGAGTTCCAAAATTAAAAAATGGAAGTAGTGTGGTGGCTTCTGTTAAAGGTTTAAAGGTAAATGCTGAAGAGTTATATGAAGACTTATCAGATAGTTATGGATTAGATAACGTAACTAATAAAATTGATGAATATATTGCATCAAAAGAAGTTACTAAATTAACTAAGAAAAATGAAGAATATATTGATCAAGTAGTAGATTACTACAAACAATATGCTGAATACTATGGAACAAGCTTTGAACAATTCTTAAGCAGTTATGTTGGTATTTCAGGAATTAAAACTGAAAAACAATTTAGAGAATATGTCGCTAAAGATTACAAGAAAACTTTAGCCGTTCAAAAATATGTTGGTAATAAATTAACCGACAAAGAAATAAATGATTATTATAATGATAATTATTCAGAAAAATTAACAATTAGAGTTATCTTAGTTGAACCAGACAAAGATGCTGAAGATAAAGATAAAGCTAAAAAAGAAGCTTTAGAAACAGCAAAAGGTTTAATCAAAAGATTAGATAAATATAAAGAAGATTCTAAAAAGTTAGTTGAAAAATTTGAAGATTATGCATATGATAACTCAGCAGATAGTAGTTATAAAGATGGTGGAAAGAAAAAAGACATCATGAAAAAAGATGTTGATAGCGCTGTTTGGAAAGCTGCTTCTAAATTAAAAAATGGTGAATATACATCTGAACCTGTTGAATCAGAATATGGATATTACATCATCTTAAGAGAAAGTTCAAAGAAAAAACAATCTCTAAAATCTATTAAAGACGAAGTTATCAATGCATGTGCAGAAGCTAAACTAAAAGAAGACACTACACTAAATGCTAATGCATGGGATAAATTAAGAAGTAAATATAACTTCAAAATTAATAACAGCAATATGAAAAAAGCTTATAATCAAAAATTAAAAGATGCCCAAAAAACTGATTCAAAAGAATCAAATAGTACTGAAACTACTGAAACAAATACAAAAAAAGAAGATTAATCCAAATCTTCTTTTTTTATATCTTCATAATTAAATCCCTTACTATATAGTTTTTGTTTTAATTTATATTCTAATTCTACCCCACTATATTTCTTAGACAATTTATTATATTGTTTATTATACTCCTTAATTAACAATTCGTAATCATCTTTTAAATTATTATTAATAATATCTAGAATATCTTCTTTATCATATCCAAGATTAATACAATCATTTATTATTCTCTGTATTAAATCCTTATTAGAATATTTATGATTAGAATTAATCTTTTTTAATACTAGTTTATTTAATTTTTCTTTAATAATATTACTATCAATTTTAGATATTTCTTCATCAATAATAGCAATATCTATATCACTATCTATTAAATGTTTTCTTATTTTATTAATACCATCATTACTAAGTAATACTTTATCATTAATATATGATCTAACATACATTAAATCATTAACAATATTCAAATCAACTAATTTAGCTAATATCTTGCCCACAGAGCTATCTTCAAGACCTTCCTTATCAAGATACTCTCTCATCTCTTTTAAGCTTCTAACACGCTTTAAAGCATATTTTAAGGCTTTATTATAAATATCATAATAACTAGTTTCCTTAATAATTGTATTATACAAGAAATCATCAATATCTTTTTTATATAATATATTATAATTTAATATAACATCATCATACGTAATAATATCTACACCATCTATTTTTAACTTATATTTATTATCCTTAAGTTTTGTAATTTTTTCTATTTTCATAAACTACCTCCACTTAAATTATAACATAGAAAAAACTTAAAGGATAACCTTTAAGTTCTACAACACTCTTCTAACTGTTATAATTGGCATTAAAGTATAAGTAGTTACACCAATACCTTGACTAGGATTTAAAGCATGAACTACCTGCCCATTACCAATATATAAAGCTACATGACTTACTGATCCATATCCATATAGAACTAAATCTCCTACTTGAATTTGATCAAGTGGTACATAACTTCCAACATATGCTTGATCCCTAGATGACCTAGGAAGTGATATACCAAAATTAGCAAACACACTTTGTGTAAACCCTGAACAGTCAGTACCACTAGTTAAACTATTACCACCATACACATAAGGGTTACCCACAAACTGTAAAGCATAGTTAACAACTTGACTAGCTAAATCTAAATTAGGATCAGCTACATATGTAGGTTGCGTGTTTTCAACTTCTACAACAACTTCTTCTTGTTTAACTTCTTGAACCTCAACTACAGGTTCTTCTATATTTTCTACTACTTCTTCAACTTCTACAACTTCTTCCGTATCCGAAGTATCCTCTTCTTTTTCTTCTTTTATTTTTTCTGGAATATCATGACATTCAGAATAAAAATCAATGACATTCTTGTTATTAATGGAAATTTCGTTAGTTAAAGTGTTGTTTTCCATAACGTTGTATATCTCTGTTACCTCATTACTTGCAAAATAACAATGATTACTAAGTTCTACACTATTAGTCTCCGTATTAGGGTTGATACAAAAACCTAGAGTAAGAAAAATAATAGGTAACAGAAATCTCAGTTCTGTCTTCACAATAATTCTCCTCAATTTCATTAGATTTTATCGCGCATTAACGGCACGACAGTTTCAATTATAACACATCATTAGTTATATAGCAAATTAATAAAAGTATGCGTTTTTCCTTATATTTCAACGTTTTTCGACAAAACAAAAAAATTTTTTTTATATTTTTTAAAAAAATAAAGGCATTTTTTATGCCTTTTTGAATAATTTATTTAATTTCTATTTTTTTTATTTCATTAGAATTATCTAATTTTTCCTTCTTAGGAATTTCAATTTTTAAAATACCATTTTTAAATTGCGCATTTATATCATCTTCATCAACATCATCGCCAACATAAAAGCTACGTGAGCATTCGCCATAGAATCTTTCTTGACGTACATATTTTTCTTCACTAGAATCATTATTCTTAGAAACATTAGCCTTAATTTCTAAATAACCATTATTTAATGATAAATGGATATTTTCTTTATCAAAACCAGGTAAATCCATATCGATAATATAATGATCACTAGTTTCTTTAATATCCGTTTTCATTAAACTATTATCCCTTCTTGTAAATAAATCATCATCAAAGAAATCATCAAACAAACTATAATTTCCCCTTCTTGGTACTAACATCATATAATCATCTCCTTTTCATAAATATAATCTTAATACCATAGTAAGTATCTTCCTTACTACAAACACATGATAGCACATTTTTTAGCACTTGTCAATAGCAAGTGCTAAAAATGAGTTATATATAATACATCATAATATATATCAAAACTAAAAGAAAGCTTTCACTTTACTTTAAATCACCCTTATTCAATTAATTGCATCATTTTTATTTTATGCAATATTCCTTACATAATACAATAATACCATTAAAAATATTTTTTTAATCCTTCGCTACCACATAATAAAAGTCCGTTGTTTTATTAGATAATTTATAACCATTTTAAAAAAAGTTCAAAAACAAGTCGTAAAAAAATAAAACCCTTATAAAATAAGGGTTAAATAACTAATGGTAGCGACGGAGAGAAATTTCATTGTGTGTTTTTATAACTACTTATATGTAATTATCCGTTGTAATCCAATGGTTTATGATTTTATAT
>CADBLY010000091.1 GCA_902795725.1 uncultured Erysipelotrichaceae bacterium | reverse complement strand
GTTACAAGTTATTTTATTGTCACTACAGAAGCTTTCTACTTGGCTCTTGGTATACCCTTCATTTGCAAAGTCTGGATAGAAGGTTGCAAGGGTTGCATAGGTTAATTCTATTTTATCTTTTGTTTTTGCTTCTTTACCAACTGGTATACTTTGATTTAAAATAGTATTGTCTTTGATATTACTATTTTTTGATATTTTCTCAGCTTTTTTTGTAACTACTAATCCAGCTTTTTCTAATTTTTCAGTTACAGTATCAACATCTTGTCCATAATAATCTTCAATTTCAATTGTTTTTGCACCTTTTGAAATTGTAACTGTAATGGTAGTTCCTTTTTTTACTTTTTGTTTTTCTTTTGGTCTTATACTTATTACTTGATTTTCTTCATATTTTTCACTATATTTTTTTTGTTCTTTTATTTTGAAACCTTTGTCTTCTAGTTTTCTTTCTACTATATCATAATCTTTTCCTACTAAATTAGATGGGATAGTAACTAGTGTTTTTCTATTTTTAGCTATTATTATAACTATTAGAAGAATTAAAGCAATTGATCCTCCTATAATACCTAAGATTAATCCTGTTTTTTTCTTTTTCTTTTTAGGATTTTCTTTAACTGGTTCTTCTTCTTCAACATTCATCGCACGACTACGTCTAGTGTTTAACTCATGAATATTAGGCATTACTTTGGTGTCGTCTAAATCATTTTCTGGATATTTATATACAACTCTTCCTTCATCTTGTTTTAATGGATCTAAACATGTTTTAACGTCTTCATACATCTCAACTACAGAATCATATCTGTTTTTAGGATTTTTTGCACATGCTTTTAATATTATATTTTCAACACTTTGTGGAATGTTAGGATTATATTCTCTAACACTTGGTATTTGTTTTTTCATCTGTTTAATAGCTATTTCAACGGCATTATCACCTTTAAAAGGAAGTTTGCCAGTAATTAGTTCATACATTAATATTCCTAAGGAATAAATATCACTTTTCATTGTTGAACCTGAACCATTGGCTTGTTCTGGCGGAAGATAATGAACGGATCCCATAACTGAATTAGTTTGAGTTAATTCATTACTGTTTAAGGCCATAGCAATACCAAAATCAGTTATTTTAACTCTTCCATCTTCTAAAAACATAACGTTTTGTGGTTTAATATCCCTATGAATGATATAACTGTTATGAGCACATGCAACAGCTGATGTTAACTGACTCATTATATCTAATGTTTCAGGTAAAGTAAGTGCGCCACGCTTTTTTATTAAGCTTTTTAGTGTCTTACCACTTATATATTCCATAACGATAAAATATCTGCCCTTATCTTCTCCTACATCATACATTTCTACAATATTAGGGTGTTTTAGGCTACTTGCTGCATTGGCTTCTCTTTGAAATCTTCTTACAAATTTTTCATCATCAGCAAGATCTCCTCTTAATATTTTAACAGCAACTTCTCTTTCTAAAATAGTATCGTAAGCTAAATATACGTTAGCCATACCACCTTCTCCGATACTTTTAATAATTTTATAACGGTCGTTAATTAACTCTCCTCTTTGTACCATACTAATCTTCCTCCTTATTCAAATAAGCTATCGATATATTATCATTACCCCCACGATTGTTTGCTTTAAATATTAATTTTTCTAATTTTTCTTCAATACTAATTTTTTCATTTAATACTTTTACTATTTGATTATTATCTAACATATTGGTTAATCCATCACTGCAAAGCAGTATTCCTTGTACTCCAAGTTCAACATTAAAAATATCCATTTCAACATCAGTGGATGCTCCTAAAGCTTTCATTAAAACATTCTTTTTTGGATGATTTTTAGCTGCTTCTTCGGTTAATTCTCCAGACTTAACTAATAGATTAACTAAAGTATGATCAACAGTTATTTTGTGTAGTTTATTATTTTTAATAACGAAACCTGATGAATCACCAATATTTCCAATCAAAAGAAACGCAGGTGTGAGAACAGCTAAAACCATAGTTGTTCCCATTCCTTGACTCTCAGGATGAAGAGAAACATACTTATATATCATTGCATTCGCTTCTTTAACAGCTCCCTGAATCCAATTAATAGCATCTTCTTTATTTCCAACACTGCTTATTTCTTTAAAGCGTGTGGCTATATGGGTGATTGCAATACTGGATGCTACTTCTCCATCTTTATGGCCACCCATGCCATCAGCTACAACCATTAAATACTCTTTGTTCTCATTTTCAAGTATTACAACACTATCTTCATTTCTTTCTCTAATTCGTCCTGGATCTGTTATATAACCATATTTCATATATCCTCCTCATAGTTTGATCTTAATTGTCCACAAGCAGCACTAACCTTACTTCCAAATTCTCTTCTTATTGTAACATTAATTTTAGCTTTTTTCAATGCATCATAAAACTTCAATATACCTTCTTTATTTGTTTTTTTATACTCAATATGACTTGTTTCGTTATATGGTATCAAGTTAACATAACAATTTATATTTCTAATTAATTGTGCTAATTGATTAGCATTTTCTACACTGTCATTAATGCCTTTTAACATTATATATTCAAAGGTTATTCTTCTATGCGTTTTATCAACATATTCTTTTACTGCTTTTATTACTTCTTCTATGGGATATGCCTTATTAATATTCATTATTTTATTTCTTATTTCGTTATTTGGAGCGTGCAAACTAATAGCAAGATTGACTTGTTTATCATAATTCATAAATTCTTTTATTTTAGGGACAATACCACATGTAGAAATTGTTATATGTCGACTTCCTATGGCTAGAGATTTAGGATCATTAATTATATCAATAAATTTAATAACATTGTCGTAGTTATCAAATGGTTCCCCTATACCCATTAGAACAATATGACTAATTCTAATGTTTAAATCTTGTTCTATCTCTAATATTTGTAAAACCATTTCATGTGGTAATAAATTTCTTACTTTTTTTAATCTTCCACTTTCACAGAATCTACATCCCATATTACATCCCACTTGAGTAGATATACATAAACTAAATCCATAATCATGATTCATTAAAACTGCTTCTATTTTATTTTTATCAGATAATTCAAATAAGTATTTATAAACATCAATATCTTTTAATTTTTTTAGTATTTTTAACTTATCAAACTTATAATCACTATTTAATAATTGAATTGTTTCTTTACTTAAATTATGCATACTATGAAAGTCATTTACTCTTTTTTGATATAGCCATTCATATACTTGTTTGGCTTTAAATGGTTTCATATTATTATTTAAAAAATAGTTTTCTAAATCTTTAATTGTTTGTCCATATATATTCATAAAATCCCTCACGCATATATTTTATCATATTTAAGCTAAACTTTATTGGTTTTTTTATAAAATATTTTCTTAATCATTTCTACTTTAACGTATTTATTTACTTCACTGCACTTATCAGATAAGAATACTGTTTTAAAATCTATCTGACGTAATTTCAAGACTTTTTCATTTCGTTTTATATCTAGTAGTGCATTACTAATAGCATTTCGATAAAGTCTACCATAATAGTTGTGATCATTCCTTATCATTACTTTATCAATATCAATATAGACATTTAAATAGCTTGTTACTTTACCATTTTTTAAAGCTACAATATTGACTAAATCATCATCAATGTATTCTATTAAAATAAATCCTTGTTCATTTTTTATAATTGGAATACTGCTTATAAAGGTTTGATTATTAATTAAATAATAGTAATTATTATTTTCTATTCTTTGTAAAAAAATGAGTTTATCTTTGACAAATTTTATTAGTTTTAAACATTCATTATCATTTATCCCTTTATATTTATGAGCAATATATCCATATAAATAAGGTATTAATTGTTGAACTGTTTTACTAGTATAATTTATTACAATATTAGCTTTTTTACTTTCTAATATTTTATCTACAGTGTCTAAAATAGTGTTTACTATACTACTATTTAATTGATAGTTTTTTACTTTGTTATCTCCATATCTACAAATATAAAGGTGTTTTAAACAATCCATTGCCTTTAAAAATAATTCTGTTTTAAAATCTACTTTTTGAGAATTAATATAATAGTGTATTTCATCATTAATAATTTTTACTTGGAATTTACTTATGATATCTAAGTCTAGTTTAATAGTATACTTATCAGATATTTTATCTAAAATATTTTTGCCTTTTATAATACAATAAAGAGAACAAGCTAAGTTGTAGCCCATCATTTTATCTTTATAATTATTACTTTCTTGATAATTATTAGCTATAAATTTTTGTAAATCTAGTGTGGTGTATGGATTCTCTCTTTGTTTTAAAATACATTCTTCAATATAATTTTGAAGAATAATGGAAACAAATTTATTGTAGTGTATATTATTGATATCTTTAACAATACCTATATTATTTATTTGATATATAAAAGGATTTAATGGTTTAAGATAACTTATAAAATTTAATTTAATATATTTCATTATTTTTAATGTATCTTCTTTACTGTATAAAGCTAGAATAAAATTATCATTACGATTAATTTTGGATAAACGAGATTTAAAACTTATTTTGTTGTCAATTAAATAATTGTATATTGATGATACAACGTTTTGGTAATTTGTACTATTAATAGATAAATAAATTTGAATAGATTCAGATATACTTGGTAAATGTTTGTTAAATGATACATCAATATATTTAGAATTGTTTCCTTGATTTTTATTAACATATGATAGGTCAACAGCATTTCCTTTAACTAAAGAATTTTTTATAATATTTTGAATAGATTTATCAATATATGCCACTATCTCACTAACACTTTTGCTTAAATCATCATTGTCAGAGTTATAGTTACATAATTTATTATATATTTCATCATTATTAGGTCCTTGCTTAACAATCATATTATTGATTGCTTGTTTATAATTGTTTAAAAAAGTATCAATATTATTCATCTATATCCTCCATTAAAGGCAGACTTGTAATATCTAATTGTTCTATATCTATATTGCATACAACATCATAATCCATTATATCTTCAGTATTAAAATCTATTCTACTATTCATAGCCACTCCTCATTATCAATATAATTATACAATATAAAGAAAAAAAAAGAAAGAGTTACTATTAACTCTTACAAGCTGCTTTTTAAAACATTTATAACAGGTCGGATAGTTTTTTTACCACTGTGTGCAGCTTGTTTAACAATATACCCGCTTTCAGAAACTACCCAAATGGAATTTGATGAATCATCGATTGCGCTCATGGTCCAGTATGCTGGCTTATTTATATAAAGCCATTCAGGAGTATCTTCTGTTTTTTCATACAAAAATACTGATCCATTATACTTATATTCATACCCTAAATTCTCTAATTCATTTATATTTATTAATCTAACTTTATAGTTATTTACTTCTGTTAGTTCATCATTATCAAAGTTATCACTAACCCATTCATCTAGTGCATCTGTAATTATTGATTCATTATAATTGCTGGTATTACCATATCCACTTTCACCAATATTATCATCTTTTAATAAAGTAATATATTCTTTATTTTGATTACTCTCTTCAGTAACATAATATAATTCATCATGGAATAATACTTTATCGCCTACACTATACTCTAGACTTTGATAATACTGACATTTATCCGTGCATTTCACTACACTATTATCATAATCATGAGTTGATTCATTTTTTTCTAATAGTCCTTCTTCTATTAATTTACTAACCTTTACAGTATTAACATTGTTGTGTAGACTAAAATAAGATTTAGCTGCTAAGATAGCGTTTTGACGAAATACTATGTCTTGTTCATTGGCATTTTTCTTAAGCATTCCATTTAAAGTAGGATATGATATAATCATAATTATTGATAGTATGACTACGGTTGCTAAAATCTCTATTAAAGTAAATCCTTTATTTTTCATAATCCACCTCTTTATTTTTTCTTAAATAATTGATGCCCATTTTATAATAATCACCGGTCATTTTTCTTTTTTTATAATTGTATATATACATTAAATTATCTTTTACTAATACTTTATATTTATTGTTAAATCGGTCTTTTAAAAAACTATTATTCGGTAGTTTATATTTTGATATCATTACTTCTTCATAACCTTCTATTATTAATTCTAAATTAGGATGCTTATGATATCTTGAATGGTAGGCATCAATAAGATCTTTTATTTGTTTATCATTTAATTCATATGATAAGGTAATTTTATTTACTCCTAAACTGTGGAGAAAAGCCACACTATAACTATTTACAACATTTAAAGAAAAATCAGTTACTATATTCTTGTATTTATATACACTTCCTAATTCTCCTATTAATACTCTTCTATCAATAGATGGAAGATGTTCTAATACTCTTGGTAACTTTAAAGTGTATGGGCTATCATATTCTGTGTATATTTCATCAAATGATGATATATCATCGTGTTTATTACTTATTAAAATTGATTTTTTTTGTTCTTTTTTAAAATCTTTTAAAGTTATTTCATATTTTTCTTTTTTGTATGGTATTTTATACAATCTTTTTTGATTTAATAGTGTGATGGCTTCTCTTCTTAAATCGTTTAGTATTTTAATAGGAATAAAAACATTATCATCAATTATACTTTCAGTTTTTTGCGCTAAATATATGGTATTGCCTAATTTAGTTATTTGTTCAATAATTCTTTGCTTTGTAGTAGGATTATTAGTAGATGATTGAACAATATATTCACTGGCTATAGCAACATTATTAACACCATCATTGAGAACTAATATAATGGGTTTATCTATATTTACAATAATAGTAATTGTTATTGCAATCTTTTTTTCTTGTTTTATCAAATCATTAATACTTTGTAATTGTTGATAATCGGTTGTCTTGACTACGGATGAATTAGTGCTAATTCTATCTTTGACTTTTATTTTAGCAATATTATTATTAATAGTTAAATCAGTTACTATAAGTCCAATATCATCTTTTACAAAACGAATACCATCTTGCTTATTTAAACTATCTTTAAGTTGGATATATACATATGGTTTTTTATAATTAATAACTTGTCCAATCTCTATTCCCATATGATTAGGTCGATATGGATTAGTAAAGTTATCATTTTCTTCATGAAAGATAAACCCTTTAGTAAATTTTCTATTGAAAATCTTTTTTAAGTTTTTAATATCTTCATTTGTAATATTTACTTTGTGATTTTTTATATATGAATCAATAGCTTTTCTGTATAAACTAGTTACTAGATATACATATTCTGGACGTTTCATTCTTCCTTCTATTTTTAAGGAATTAACACCTATATCTATTAGTTTTCCAATATTATTTAGTGTGCATAAATCTTTGGTACTTAATAAATAGTTATCAATATTAACTTTATTATTATTAACAATTAAATCATAGGATTGTCTGCAGCTACCAGCACAAGTTCCTCTATTACCACTTCTACCACCTATTAAACTGCTCATTAGGCATTGTCCTGAGTAGCTAATACAGAGTGCACCATGGATAAAAATTTCTATATCGGTATTAGTGTTCTTTTTTATTTCATTAATTAGTTCAATAGGTGTTTCTCTTGCTAAAACAGCTCTTTTTATACCTAAACTTTCTAATAGTTTAACGCCTTCTACATTGTGGATATGCATTTGGGTTGAGGCATGAATTTCTAAATTGGGATAGGTTTTTCTTATTAAATCCATCATACCAATATCTTGAATAATGATCGCATCGACACTATTTCTATGAAGAAAGTCAATATATTTCATAAATATTGGTACTGCTGATTCATAGACTAAAGTATTTACAGTTACATATACTTTTACTCCATATAGATGACTAAAATTAATAGCTTCAATTATTTCTTCATTAGTAAAATTAGATGCAAAAGCTCTAGCTCCAAAACGATTGCCACTAAGATATACAGCATCGCATCCTGCAAAAATAGCTGCTTTTAAACTATCCATGTTACCAGCTGGACTTAATAGTTCTATTTTTTTAGTTGACATGTTCAATATCCTTTAATTTATCATCATCAAATGTTAGTTTTATTAAATCTGGTGAGTTTAGACCATTAACAATTAATTTATTTCCATAATATATAACATATCCACTGTCATAACTAATATCACACCATTCATCTAATAGAAAAGCGATAGAAGAAGAATGAGATACAATTAGAATTGTTTGGTTTTTATTTTGTTTTAATACTTTTCTTAGGGATGTTAACATACGATTTTTAACTTCTTTTTTTGATTCACCATTACCTAATTTATAATTTTCATCAAGTATTTGATTATCAAAGAAATCATTTGGAATTTCATTCCAATTATTGACACCAAATTTTCTTTCACCAAAAGATTCATCAATATATAATGGTTTATTATTTACATCACATATATATTTAGCAGTTGACATACTTCTAACATAATTGGATGAATATATAATATCAATTTTTTTGAGTTGTTTTATTTTACTATAATGTTGCGCTAAAGTCTCCCCTTCTACACTGAGAATAAATTTTTCATTTTCCAATTGTAATGATTCATTGGTATGAATATATTCTTTTTCCATTTTAGCTTTGGAATGATTCATTAAATAAATAGTTGTCATAAATCACCTTCTATTCTATAAGTATTTTACCATATATAAAAAAAAAAGAACAGTTATTCTGTTAAAATTTTTTCTAATGATACAATACTATATCCTTTTGATTTAATAAATTCTATCACACTATCTAATTCTTTATATAATTCAATGTTATCATTCATAATAATTATTGAACCATTATGAATATCTTTTTTTACATTCATCAAATAATTGCGAGTATATATATCTGTTTTAATCATATAATTATTTTCACATTGATTATTATCATTATATAAACAATAGCCTTCTTTTTGTTTACCTACATTTTTGATAATGGCATCTATCCAACTATTGTATTTATTATCATCATTAATACCTATAGTATAGCCAGTTTGAATTAAGTCTATTACGGTATAGTTATTATCTGTCATCCAATCTTCATTAATGAAAAAACTAGCTTTTATATCATTTTTATCTAATATATCTAAAATATTTTTTATATTACTATTATCTTTTAGAATAAATGACAAACTAATTTGTCTAATATTCCTATTGCCACTTACTATATATTTATCTTTATTATTTTGAATACTTAGTTTAGGCTTTATAGTATCGTATACATATAATTTATCATTATATTTACCATATTCTTTCATGGCTTTATAACTTTTATTTATATTTACTTTTCTACCACTGATACCAGGAGTGATAGTATCATTATTTATTATTGCATCTTTACTATTTATATTATAATTTTTATAATTATGTTTTATTTCAATCATAATATCATCCATATTTTTAACAACTAAGGCTGTTTTATTAGTAATAAAAAAACTAAACATAACTAAAGTAAGTAGACCTATTATTTCAAATGTTTTTTTCATATGTCACCTAATTTATTATATGAGTAGTTTTCATTTACTTTACTAATTTAAGGATTTTAATTCATCTATAACAAACAAACCATCTTTACGGATTAATTTATCATCTAAATATATTTCTCCACCACCATAATCATCTCTTTGAATTAAGACTAAATCCCAGTGGATAACTGATCTATTGCCATTATCACAGTCATTGTAGCATCTTCCTGGTGTGAAGTGAATACTTCCTTTTATTTTTTCATCATATAAAATATCGCCCATTGGGTGAAGTACTTTAGGATTTATTCCAAAGGAAAATTCTCCTATATATCTAGCACCTTCATCAGTATTGAATATTTTTTCTAACTGTTCATTATTGTCTTTAGCGCTACAATTAACTATCTTTCCATCTTGAAATTCTAACCGAATATTTTCATAGGTATATCCTTGATAAGGTGATGGTGTATTATAAGTTATATAACCATTCACACTTGTCTTAATAGGAGCAGTATATATTTCTCCATCCGGTATATTACACTCTCCTAAACAAGGAATAGCAGGCATATTTTTAATAGAGAAGGTTAAATCAGTTCCAGGACTTACAATTCTAACTTTATCTGTTTTTTCCATTAATTCTTTTAACGGTTTAATATTTTCTTTCATTTGTGCATAATCAACATTCATCACATTCATAGCATAATCATAGAATTCATCAGTTTTCATCTTAGCTTTATAGGCATCTAGTGTTGATGGATAATTAAGTAATACCCATCTTTTTTTATTAATTCTAATATCATCATATGTTTCACTTTTTTTACCTAATTCTTGTCTAATAGAACTTGCTATATCTTTCCCTTCATATTCGTTTTCGTTATAACAAATATGAATAAAACAATCATAATTATCCACTTCAAAAGCTTTTATCTTAACGAAGTGTTCTAATTCTTCACTATTAGCTCTTTCCATAAGTAAAGAATTTATTTCATAATCAACTAGTTTAGTATATACAATACCATCATTATTATAAATGTCATTAATTAAGTATTTAATTAATTTAGTGCATTCTTTATTACCATAAGTAATTTGTACTCTATCACCTTTTTTTACCTTTAAAGAATAATTTACGATAGTATTACTTAACTTTTTTAATTCATTCATAAATCACAATTCCTTTCTATTATCATAATATACTTGTGAAAGGAGTATATTATGTATCCAAATCAAATATATAATTATAGAAGACCAAATAGACCAAGTAACAACGATCGTTTTATTGGTGGTGGGTTTTTAGGGCCATTCTTACTTGGTGGATTAACAGGTGGTTTAGTAGCTCCACTATTCTATAATAATAGACCAGGCTATAATTATTATTACCCATATCCACCTAATTATTACTATTATGGTGGTTATTACCGTTAATATTGTAACATGAAACAATAAAAAATTGGAATATATCCAATTTTTTATAATACCTAACTAAATTAACTTTGAGTTATTTTATCTTTATAGACATTGATGACTGGGCGGACGGTACCGCTACTGTTGTAAACACCTTCACCACCCAAAAAGCCATTTGAGTCCGGTTTCCACACAATAGAAGAAGAATTGTTATATGGGCTCATTGTCCAATAGCCATAATTATCACTATACATCCAATCATATGCTGGCACTTCTGCGTCAAAGCATTTATATGTACATATTTGTCTTGTTTCTGTAGGTATTTCTCTATATTCATCAACTGTTATTAATCTAGCTTTATATCCATTTACTGTTTTTAATTCATTATCAGTGAATTTAGATGTTTCCCAATAATTTACTACGCTCTTAACAGATGAATATGCATATGCTGAATCTGAACCATATACCATAACTCCTGGATTACTGCCTGTTGCTGATGTTGTACTGCCAGCTGCTATTACTTCATCAGCAGTTAATGGTTCATCTTTTAAGGCCACTACATAATCATCTTCTACCGAGCTATTTGCTATTATATGATAATTATCTCCATTTAATGCAAATATATCTCCTATATGATGACTATATGGATCATATGGAGTTGTACCATTATACTATTCCTAATACTACTATTACTGCTAGGGATACTATCGATCCCATTATAATTTTATTATTCTTTCTCATGTTTTTCTTTTTC
>CADBLY010000090.1 GCA_902795725.1 uncultured Erysipelotrichaceae bacterium | reverse complement strand
TTACGTAACTGAAAGATGGTTAGGTGGTACACTTACAAACTTCAGAACTATCAGAAGTCGTGTTAAGAGAATGGAACAAATTGAAAAGATGGAAGCTGATGGCAAATTTGATTTACTTCCTAAGAAAGAAGTTATTGGGTTAAAGAAAGAATACGATAAATTAAATACTTTATTATGCGGTATTAGAGATATGGATAAATTACCACAAGCTATGTTTATTGTAGATCCAATGAAAGAAGAAATAGCTATTAAAGAAGCTAGAAAATTAAATATTCCAGTATTTGGTATTGTTGATACTAACTGTGATCCAGATATGGTTGACTATGTAATACCTGCTAATGACGATGCTATACGTGCTGTTAAATTAATTACTGGTGTAATGGCAAATGCTATTGTTGAAGCAAATGGTGGAGAAATAGTTGATTATACATCTAAAACTGGTGATGATGAAAATATCATGAAAAAAGCAGTAGAATCATTTAAAAGAAAAGAACCTAGACAAAAAACATTTGAAAATAACAATAATAGAAGATTTGATAAGAAAAAATCATTTAGAAAAGTAGAAAAAAAAGAAGTAATTAAAGAACAACCTAAAAAAGAAGTTGAAGCTAAAAAAGAAGTTGTTTTAGAAAAAGCCCCAGAAGTAGATTTATCTGGTAAAACAGTTGCTGAATTAAGAGCTTTAGCTAAGAATAAAGAAATTAAAGGTTATTCGACTATGAAAAAAGCTGAATTATTAGAAGCTTTAAAATAAACTACAAAGATGATTTTATATCATCTTTAATTTTTAAAAAGAGGAGGATTTTATGGCAAATGTAACTGCTAGCTTAGTTAAAGAACTAAGAGAAAAAACAGGTGCGGGAATGTTAGATTGTAAAAAAGCACTTGAAGCTAATGATGCATCTATTGAAGCATCAATTGATTGGTTAAGAGAAAAAGGAATTTCTAAAGCTGCTAAAAAGGCTGATAGAATTGCTGCAGAAGGATTAGCTGCAATAAAGATAAACGGTAATAAAGCTGCTATTGTAGAAGTTAATTCAGAAACAGACTTTGTTGCTAAAAATGCTGAATTTACATCTATGGTAGATACTATTTTAGATGCTGTATTAGCATCAGATGTAATGAGTGCAGAAGAAGCATTAAAATTAAATACTAATGATGGTACTGTAGAAGATTTAATCGTAGCTAAAACTGCAACTATTGGTGAAAAGTTATCTTTAAGAAGAGTATCAGTAGTAACTAAAAACAATAATGAAGCATTTGGAGAATATATCCATATGGGCGGTAAAATTGCTGTATTAATTAAAGTTAGTGGAGCAAGTGAAGAAGTAGCTAAGGATGTTGCAATGCATGCTGCTGCTATGAGACCAGCTTATGTATCAAAAGAAGAAGTTCCAGAAAGTGAAGTAGCTAAAGAAAGAGAAATCTTAAAAGAACAAGCTATGAATGAAGGAAAACCTGCCGAAATAGCTCTTAAAATGGTAGAAGGAAGATTAAGAAAATTTTATGAAGAAGTTTGTTTAAATGAACAAGCTTTCGTAAAAGATAGCGATATTAAAGTAGGTAAATATGTAGCTAATAATGGTGGAGAAATTAAAGCCATGGTTAGATATGAAGTTGGCGAAGGTATGCAAAAAAGAGAAGAAAACTTTGCAGAAGAAGTAGCTAAACAAAGAAAAGGAAATTAGATATCGATTGATATCTTTTTTTCTATCATTATTTTATCCTTAATAGATAAATGGATGGCTACTTTTTCTAATTCAGGTATAAAATCTAATTCCTCTTTTGATAAATAAAATTGATAAATGGTATTATGATTATAAAGCTTATTAATTATTTCTTTATTATATAGCATATAATCTATTAGTTTAGTTTGATTATAATCAAATTCTATTTCAATCAGATATCCTTCTTCTAATTCTATTATTTTTGTTTTATTTAAGGCTTGAATAGCTGATTCACTGTAGGCTCTGGATAATCCTCCTGTTCCTAATTTTATCCCACCGAAGTATCTAATTACTATCGCTATGACATGATTTAGATTATTTTGCTTTAAAACATTTAAAATAGGAAGTCCTGCAGTTCCATTTGGTTCTTTATCGTCGCTACACTTTTCTTGATTATCTAATATATATCCAAAACAAATATGAGTTGCATCTTTATATTTTTTATTTAAATCATTTAATATATTTTTTATATCTATTTGATTATCTATTTTATATAGATAAGTGATAAATTTAGAGTTTTTAATTATATAGGTATTTGATACATTATTTTTAATTGAATACATGAAATCACCAACTAAATTATACCTTATGAAGTATATTTTTTCAATATTGACATTAGTATAATAGTTCATTATAATTAAAAAGAAGGGTGGATATTATGGATTATAAAGAATATGCTAAAGGATTAGTTAATGATAGAGATAATATTATTGCGGCTTATGGCTATGGATCTTGTTTTAGTCATCAGAGTGGATATAGTGAAGATACAAAAAAGAGTATTGATTTAATTTTTGTAGTTGATGATATAAAGAAGTGGAATAAGAATAATTTTAAATTACAGGAAAATGATTATTCGAGATATACTAAAGCTATGTTTAATGTTTTACCTAAAAGGGTATTAACTAGTGGGACATCAGTAATTTATAATGTTGTGACTGGTAGATATGATGTTGATTTTAAATATGGTTTAATTGAAAAGGAAAGGTTAATACATGACTTATATTCTTGGGATCATTTTTATATTTGTGGTAGAATGCAAAAGCCTACATATGTAATAAAGGGTAATTCTGAGATTGATGGAGCAATTGAATATAATCGTAAATCAGCTTTATTAGTGTCATTATTAATGATTGATCAAGATATTGTTAGAATTGATGATTTATTAGAGATGATATGTCGTTTATCTTATATGGGTGATGTTCGTACACTTTTTGCGGAGAACCCTAATAAGGTTAGGAATATTGTTAATGGTAGTAAAGAATTATTAATGGATATGTATTTAAACAGTGAATATATTTATGATATAAAGGGACAACACTTATTTATCAATATGGATAAAGTCTATAGTGATAAAAAATATTTACCACGTCATTTAGTTGAATATTGTGAGAAAATATATAAAAAGAAAAGCAATATAACTTATTGTTTAGAAAAGTATATTAAAAGTAAAAATATTAAAGAGAGTATGATTCATCCGATAAAACAATTTAGTGTGAGTGGATTTAGTACGTGTAAAAAATATATGAGTGAAAAAATGAAGAAAAAATCTTTAAAATAGGTTGACAAAGTAGTCAATTTACTCTATAATTAATTCGTAGCCGTTTTTGGGAAATTAAAACTATAGATGGACGAGTAATAATATAAACTGATTTAAGCGAGTTAGGTATGGTGGAAGCTAACAATTAAGAATATTATGAAAAACAACCATTTGGTGCGTTATGCCGGGGAGACCCGTTATCAAATTAAGTGGTCAAATTTTGGCAATTTGGGTGGCACCGCGTAATCACGTCCCAAAAGATACGGATGAATTAGTTATGCTTAATTAGCTCAGTTGGTAGAGCACTCGGCTGTTAACCGATAGGTCGTAGGTTCGAGTCCTACATTAAGCGCCACGCCTAATTAGCTCAGCTGGTAGAGCACTCGGCTGTTAACCGATAGGTCGTAGGTTCGAGTCCTACATTAGGCGCCACTTTGTATATTACAAGTCCGTTGGACTTGTTTTTTATTCTAAGGAGGAGAGAATATGGGAAAATTTACTAAAGAAATGGTTGATGACTATGCAGACAAATTACTGATTGGTCTTACGGAAGAAGAAAACAAACAGGTATTAGATGAATTTGAGATAATTGATCGTAATATTGATTTAATTAACAAAATTCCTAATATTGAAGATGTTGAACCAATGAGTCATACTTTAGATGATTTTGTGTATGAATTACGTGAAGATGTTGTTGAAGAATCTATTCCAATTGAAGATTTACTTGCTAACTGCGATAAAGTTAAGGATAGAGAAGTACGTGTTCCAAAGGTGGTGGGAGAATGAAATATATGAATAAAGGGATTCTTGAATTACATGATATGTTAGTTAAAGGTGAAGTAACTAGTGATGAATTAGTTAAAGAAGCTTTAGAATTATCTCATAAGATTCAAGATGAATGTAATGCCTTTGTAACTATTTTGGATGATGCTAAAGGTTGTGATGTTACTGATAATTTGCTTTCTGGTATTCCATATGGAGTAAAAGATAACTATAGTACTAAAGGAATATTAAGTACAGGTTCTTCAAACACCTTAAAAGATTACATACCTTTCTTTAATGCTACTGCTATTGAAAAATTAAATAGTGCGGGAGCTGTTAAAGTAAATAAAACGGTGATGGATGAATTTGGTATGGGTGGTACTGGTACTACTGGTCATACAGGAATAGTTAAGAATCCATGGGATAAGACAAGAATGACGGCTGGTTCTTCAGCTGGTTCTGCAGCAGCCGTTGCGGCAGGAGTATATCCTTATGCTACGGGTTCTGATACGGGTGATTCGATTAGAAAACCTGCTGCTTATTGTGGTATTGTTGGATATAAACCAACTTATGGAATGATTAGTCGTTATGGGTTATTTGCTTTTGCATCAAGTTTAGATCATTGTGGAGTTTTAAGTAGGAGTGTTGAAGATGCAGCTATCGTTGTTGATAATATGAAAGGTATTGATAAAAACGATATGACTAGTTGGGATTCTAGTGATATGCACTTATATGATTCTTTAAATGGTGATGTTAAGGGTAAAAAAATATGTTATATTAAAGAAATATGTGATATAGATAATTATCCTAATGCTACTGATGAATTAAAGATGCATTTATCTAATTTTCATAATGTATTAGATAAATGTCGTGAACTTGGTATGAAGGTAGAAAGTGTAAGTGTGGATAAGACTTTACTTAATGCTTTAGCTAGTGTATATGTTGTAATATCTTGTGCGGAAGCAACATCAAATATGTCTAATTTAACAGGTATTATTTTTGGCCCTAGAAGTGATGCTGATAATTATATTGATATGATGAGAGATTATCGTACTAAGGGATTCTCACCATTGATTAAAAGACGTTTTGTAATTGGTTCATATGTTTTACAAGCCCAAAATAAGGATAGATATTTCTATAATGCTCAACGTGTTAGAAGATTACTTGTAGATGCTTGGAAAAACTTATTTAAAGATTATGATGCTGTCATTTTACCAGTTGGAACTGGTCCTGCTAAATATTTAGATAGTAGTAAAGATGCATTAAATAATGATGAGACATTAACTATTTTAGAAGAACACTTACAAATAGGAAATTTTGGGGGATTTCCATCAATTACTATTCCAGATGGTTTTATTAATAATCTTCCAGTTGGTTTAAATATTACTGGTAATTGTTATGATGATATTAATGTTTTAAATATAGCTTATGCTATTGAAAAGACGATGCCTTATAAAAACCAAATTGCAAAGGAAGTGAAATAATGGATAAATATAAAGTAATGATAGGTCTTGAGATGCACTGTGAAATTAGTGAGACTAATACTAAAGTATTTTCTAGTGCGGAAAACTCTTATAGTGAACTTCCTAATTCAAATATTCGTCCAATTGATATGGGATTTCCTGGGACTCTTCCAACAGTTAATAAAGAAGCGGTAAAAATGGCTCTAATGGCTAGTATGGCTTTGGGGTGCAAACAACCAGAGTATATGTATTTTGAAAGAAAAAATTATTATTATCCGGATATGCCTAAGAACTTTCAAATTACTCAAGAGACAAAACCTATTCCTGTAGGAATATATGGTGAATTTGAATATTATTGTGGTGATGAGAAAAAGAAAGTTAGAATTAATAATATTCACTTAGAAGAAGATGCTGCATCATCAGATCATTTTTCTACTTATTCAGTTATTGATTATAACCGTGCAGGTGTGCCTTTACTTGAACTTGTTACGGAACCTGATTTTAGGAGTGCTGATGAAGCTGTTTCCTTTTTAGAGACGATGCGTAGTATTTATCAGTATGCTAATATAAGTGAAGCTGATTCTAAAAAAGGACAAATAAGATGTGATGTTAATGTATCTATTATGGATAAAGATTTAGATGAAAATGATATGCGTAATTGGGGTACTAAAATAGAAATTAAGAATGTTAACTCATTTGGTGGTGTTAGAGATGCTATTAATTATGAGATTAAAAGACAAACTGAGTTAAAAGAACAAGGAACATATGATCAAATGGAACAACAAACACGTCGTTGGGATGAAGAGTCGATGTCAACAATATTTATGCGTAGTAAAGTTGATGCTATTGATTATAAATACTTTGTTGAACCTAATATTCCGAAGTATAAAATTAGTAAAGAATGGTTAGATGAGATTAGAAAGAGTATTCCAAGATTTGCTAATGAGAGAATGGAAGAGTATATGGATAAATATAGTTTATCACGTTATGATGCTACAATACTTGTTAAAGAAAAAGATGTATCAGATTATTTTGAAGAAGTTATAAAATTGGGTGGTAATCCTAAAAGTGCATCTAACTGGTTAACAAGTGTAATTTTGGGTCATTTAAATAAATATGATATTACAATTAAAGAATTGTATTTAACTCCACAAATGTTAGTTGATTTAATGGAAATGGTAGAGAGTGGTAAAATATCATCTAAGCAAAGCAAAGAAGTTTTATATAAAGTATTGAGTGAAGGGAAAGATCCTAAAACGATTGTTGACGAATTAGGTATCAAACAAATTGGCGATGATAAAATGATTCGTGAATTAGTTTGTAAAGTATTAGATGAACATTTAGAGTTAATTGAAGAACATCGTAAAGGTAGAAATGTTTTTGACTATTTTGTTGGTCAAATAATGAAAGCTACACGTGGTCAAGCTAATCCTAAAATGACAGCTCAAATTATTCGTGAAGAAATAGAAAAACGATAAATATAAAATAAAAAAGCGGGGGTTATATGGAAAAATATAATGTTAATGAAGTCGGTATATATGAAACATATCATTTAATATGGAAAGAAGCTTTTTATGATGAAGATACTGATAGTTATTTTATTCAACACTTCTTTTCTGTTGTTGATTATAGATTAGGTATAAAAAAGAATGATAAAATTATTGATTTGGAATCTAATAAGGAATTTAAATTTTTCAATGTTGGATTATGTGTGAATGATTTGTTTGTTAATAATTTTAGATGTTGTGTATTAGGTGATTATTTTCCAAATAATGATATTGAATTATCTAAGAATACTATACTGAAAAAATATGAAAAAATAAGAACTGAGTTATTTGAAAAAAATTATGATAAAATGAACGATTTGTTTAGGTTTGTTAATGATTATGATATTGGAGATTATACATTAAAGAATTATTATAATGATACAAATAATGATGACTATTATGATGAATATTTGGAACATCGTAGAAGTTTATTATGTGGTGTGAATAAAGAAGAGAGAAAACTAAAAATATTAATGTAAAGGGTGAATGTTTATGAATAAGTATAGAGATAGATATTGTGGTAAAATATCAGATATTGATGTAGATAAAACAATTAAAGTAGCTGGTTGGATAGCAAATATAAGAGATCACGGTGGCGTAATATTTGTTGATTTAAGAGATGAAACAGGTGTTGTTCAACTTGTGAGTAATGATGATAATATCTTTGATGGTTTAACAAAAGAATCAACAGTAACAGTATCAGGTGTAGTTCGTAAAAGAAGTGAAGAAGATTATAATGATCATATTGCAACTGGTACTTTAGAAATATTAGTTAATAATATTGAAGTGCTTGGAGCTGCACCAAATGAATTACCGTTTGAAGTATTAAAAAGTAAAGAAGTAGCTGAAGATGTTAGATTAAAATATCGTTATCTTGATTTAAGAAATGATAAGGTTAGAAAAAATATTAATATGCGTAGTCAAGTATTAAAATTTTTAAGAAATAAAATGGATAGTTTATCATTTACGGAAGTACAGACTCCTATTATTACTGCTTCATCTCCGGAAGGAGCTCGTGACTTTATTATTCCATCACGTAAGTTTAAGGGTAAGTTTTATGCTTTGCCACAGGCTCCACAAGTTTTTAAAGAAGTATTAATGGTAAGTGGTTTTGATAAATATTATCAGATTGCTCCTTGCTTTAGGGATGAAGATTGCCGTAGTGATCGTACTTTAGAGTTTTATCAATTAGATTTTGAAATGGCGTTTGCTGATAGTGAAGATGTCTATAAAATTGGAGAAGAAGTTTTCTATGATACTTTTACTAAATTTAGTGATAAAAAAGTATCACAAGTTCCTTTTAGAAGAATACCTTTTAAGGAAGCTATGTTAAAATATGGTACAGATAAACCGGATTTAAGAAATCCTTTAGAAATAATTGATTTATCTGATATATTTAAGAATTGTGATTTTAAACCATTTAGAGGAGTATGTGTTAGAGGAATTAAGGTAGATGATTTAGCGTCTAAATCTAATAGTTGGTTTAATGAAGTTGTAGATTATGCTAAAAGTATTGGTATGCCTGGTATTGGTTATATTACTGTATCTGATGATATGTCTTTTAAAGGTCCTATTGATAAATTTTTATCAGATGAAGAAAAGAAGTATTTAATAGATGTTGCTAATTTAAAAGTTGGTTCGGTATTATTCTTTATTGCTGATAAAAAAGAAAAATTAGCTGCTAAAAATGCTGGTATGATAAGAATGGAATTAGGTCGTAAATTAGATTTGATTGATCCAAATAGTTTTGAATTCTGTATTATTAATGATTTTCCAATGTTTGAATATGATGATGAAGAAGAAAAATATAATTTTTGTCATAATGCTTTTTCAATGCCTAAGGGTGGCTCTAAGGCATTTGAACAAGAAAATATTGATAATATTTTAGCCCATCAATTTGATTTTGTATGTAATGGTAATGAAATGGCATCGGGAGCGGTTAGAAATCATGATATTGCTTCGTTAGAAAAAGCTTTTGAAATAGTTGGGTATGATAAATCGGTTGTTAAAGAAAAATTTGGAGCTTTATATCATGCGTTTAAATATGGTGTCCCACCACATGCTGGGATGGCTCCTGGTATTGATCGTATTATTATGCTTTTAACTGGGGAGACTAACTTAAGAGAAGTTCAAGCATTTCCAATGACAGTATCAGGGACTGATGCAATGATGGGTTGTCCAACAGAAGTTACGGAACAACAATTAAGAGAAGTTCATATTAAAATAAGATAACTTCTTTTTTTGACTTGCAAAATAAACAAAATGATGTATAATAATTTATCAGTGAGGGATTTTAATGTATAAAGAATTATATGAAAAATTAAAGCCAGCTGTTATATCTTTTAGAAAAAAATATAAGGATTTAGATGAAACAGTTTTTACTAATATTGTGAAACGTTCTTTTATGCAAGCTAGTTTTGATGTGAATAGTGAAACAATAGAAGATAAAATAAAAAAATATGAAGAAGTTCTTAGCCAAAATTTTGAACTGTTAAATAATATTAATTACAATAAAATAATATTTGAAATTATTAATAATTTATCAATTCATGATAAATATGAGGATAATTTATGTGAGATTAATAAATTAAGTGTTATGATAGATGATAATAATATTAATGAAATTGATATGATTATGGATATACCTATTGTTAATAAAATTGTTGCTCGTATTATTAATCACAATTATTTATTATTGAAAAATAGTAATATTAATGAAATTTTTGAAAATGAATTATTAATTGCGCTAGTAGAAATGTATTGTTCAAAAAATGATATTGATATATGTGAAGAACGTTTATCATCAAAGACATATATGAGTTATTCTGATGATATTATAGCTATGTATATGAGAGAAATAGTTAAGTATCCTTTATTAACTAAAGAACAGGAAGATTATTATTGTCAAAGAATTTTAACCGGTGATTTAGGTGCTAAAAAATACTTTGTTAGTTGTAATTTAAGATTAGTTGTAAATATTGCAAAAAGATTTGTTAATAGAGGGGTAGCATTTGAAGATTTAATTCAAGAAGGTAATATAGGTTTAATAAAGGCTGTAGAAAAATTTGATGTTACCAAGGGATATAAATTTTCTACATATGCTACATGGTGGATTAGACAATATATTAGAAGAACTGTTTATGATAAAAATAATATTATTAGATTACCTAGTTATATGATGGAATTAGTTAATAAATTTAAAATAGTTAATCGTGAATGGATATCAAAATATGATAAAAATCCAACTGATGAAGATTATGCAAGAATTCTAGGGATTTCTCTTTTTAAGGTAATTGAAATAAAAAATATTATTGATAATTATTTAAATATTAGTAGTTTAAATACATTAGCTGGTGATGATTCAGATACAGAATTTGGGGATCTTATTCCTGATAATAGTGTAGATATTCAAGAAAACTATGAAAATAGGAATTTAAGGTTAGAACTTTATAAAAAAATGCGTGAATCTGGTTTAAATGAAAGAGAAATAGATATATTAAAAAGTCGATTTGGATTTTATGGTGTTGAATTGACTTTAGCAGAAGTTGGGAAAAAGTACAATTTATCTAGACAAAGAGTTCAGCAAATAGAAGAAAATGCTTTACGTAAGATTAGAAATCCTAAAAATTCTCAATCTTTAAGAATATATTTAGTTGATGATGATATGAGTAGTGATGATTTACATTTAACGAAGAAAAGAAAAAAATAGAAGAAAATTCAAAAATTTCTTCTTTTTTCTTGCATTTACATATGATATATGATAATATGTAAATGTAAGTGATAGTCGCTTACGTAGTAGAAGATAGGGAGGATATTTATGTCAAAAACAGATTTAGTTAATTATGTAGCTGAAGAAGCTGGATTAACAAAAGCAGATGCTGCTCGTGCATTAGATGCTATGATGAGTGGAATTACAAAAGGATTAAAGGAAAGTAAGAAAGTATCTTTAACTGGATTCTTTACATTTACAGCTAAAGATAAACCTGAAAGTACTGGACGTAATCCTAGAACTGGGGAAACTGTTAAGATTCCTGCACGTACAGCTGTAACTGTTAAAGTTGGTACTAAATTAAAAGAAGCTTTAAATTAAACTTTAGGTAATACTAAAGTTTTTTTCTTTGTTATATTGTTTAATTGTAAATTATGTGTTATGCTTATTATGTGATAGATATGGATAAAGATATTGTTAAAGTATTAAGAAAATTAGAAGATAAAGGATATATAGCTTATTTAGTAGGTGGATATCCAAGAGATTTATATATGGGTAATATTAGTTGTGATTACGATATATGTACAAGTGCAAAGCCTAAGGAAATAAAAAGTATTTTTAGTAAATATATTGTTTCTAGTGAACACTATGGATGTGTTACTATCTTTTATCATAATAAAAGATATGAAATTACGACTTTACGAAAAGATATAACTTATTTTAATAATCGTTTTCCTGTTTCTTTAAAATATGTTAAAGATTTAAAAACGGATTTACTTAGACGTGATTTTAAGATGAATACTATATGTATTAATTCTGATGGTGAATATGTTGATTTGCTTAATGGAAGAGAAGATATTGATAATAAAATAATAAGAGTTGTAGGGGATAGTGATAAAAAAATTAGAGAAGATGCTTTAAGAATTCTTAGAGCTGTTAGATTTGCAACTATTTTAGATTTTGATTTAGATGATAAATTAATAATGAGTATTAAAAAATACAAATCGTTAGTTAAGAATTTATCATATGAAAGAAAAAAAGAAGAGTTAGATAAAATATTTGCTAGTTCAAATGCTATTAAGGGAATAGATTTAATAAAGAATTTACAATTAGATAAGTATTTAGATATTAATATTGATAGTGTTAAAAAAGTAAATAACATAATTGGTTATTGGGTTCAAGTTGATACTGGTAAATATCGGTTTACTAAATATGAAGGTGAACAAATAAATAAAGTTAGAGAATTAATGGATTTAGATATGACAAATAAAATTTTGTATAAATATGGTTTATATGTGTGTTTAATAGCTGCTGATTTAAAAAATCTAGATATTAAGGATATAACTAAGAGATATAATAATTTACCTATTAAAAGTAGAAAAGATATTGTATTAGAACCACTAGAAATATGTGAAATTTTAAATAAGAAACCAGGCAGTTGGTTGAATGATATTATTAAAAATATTGAAGATAAGATAATTGATGGAGAATTAAAAAACGATAAAATTAGTTTAATTGATTATCTTAAAAATAATTAATGATCAAGGGTTTTCTTGATCATTTTATATTAAATAAATATTATAAATAATGTTTATTTTTAATCTATTATTTGATATAATGGATGTGTAATAAGTATTTGCTGATTTAGTTTAGTGGTAAAACAGATGCATGGTAAGCATCAGAGGACTGTTCAATTCAGTCATTCAGCACCATTGTAACACTAACTCCTTACAAATCAAGGGTTTTTATACAAAATTACTTTTTACATCTTATTTACATCTTATTTTTAAGATGTAAATATTTTTTTGCCTTTTTTACTGTTATTAAGTTGTTTAAAATATTTACAGCATTACTTTTTTTAGACGGAAACATATTTAAGTATTTAATCATTGGGTATTGTAAAAAAGATAATTCTATGATATTATGTATCTAGCAAGGAATGTTGCATAAAATAAAAAAGGATACATTTGATTGGGCTAATCAAATGCATTTCCTTTAAAGGGATGCATCTGAAATCAACTTAGTTGAAATCAGATGCTTTTTTTATTTAAATAGTAAAGTGATTACTATAAAGAATAATAGTAGAATTATAATAAATAGAGAATATTCTCTTTTTGTCATAATCAACCACCACCTTTCGTTTATAAAAATAAATGAAAGGAAAAGCATCTGACATATTCCAAATGTATCCATAAACATTATACCAAACAATTGTACCATACACAATGGAAATGATATAATTTTTGCAGAAAGATTTACTTTGATAAGAATATATGGTACAATTATTCCGTAATAGAGAATATGGGTGATAGTTAGTGAAAACGAAAAAGAATAAAAACCAATACAAACAAATGTTCCGGGGGGGGGGGCAACTTTAGTTGCCGACACCCCAAGTTATGGGAATATATAAAAAGTAATGTCAAAGCATTCTTTATAACAGGAGCAATAACATTTGTAGTAACAGCATCAGCAACAACAGTAAAAATACTCCATAGTAGACAAGTTAGATATAAGAATGATAAAAGTGTGGAGAGTGCCATTAATGAGTTGTATCAGAAAGCCGAACAATGTTATGATGAAGATGGAATTCCATTAACATACACTAAATTGGAATATTTAGAAAGTACAGGAACACAATATATAGATACAGGTATTGTACCAACTAAAAACACAACAGTAGATATGATTTTTCGGTATAGAAACAATCAAGGGTCTGGAATTAATGGTGTAAGACAAACAAGTGATTATATTACTAGGTTTTATCCCGTAGCAACTATAAATGATTCTCAATTTAGATGCGTATTTGGAAATGAAGTATACTATTTTGATAATATCTTATCTAAACATCATATAATATTTAATGATGAGAATCATCACCTATATGTTGATGGTAATTTAGAGCAAACATTTAATGTAAACAATATCAATTTAGATGGCAATAAAACTATATGGATATTTTCAGGTAATAGTGAAAATCCTAGTTCAAATCGTTGGTTTTCTAGTGAAATAATATATTCATTTAAAATTTACGATGAGGGTACGATAATACGTGATTACATCCCAGTTCTTGATAAAAATAATCGTCCATGTCTATTTGATAAAGTAAGTAAAACATGTTTCTATAATCAAGGTATAGGTGAATTTATATATAAGGATAAAAATTTTGAAGGATGTGATAATTGCACTAAATTGAATTATTTAGAAAGCACAGGCACACAATATATCAATACAGGAATTATATCCTCATCAGGTGTTTGGGATATCTCGACGAAATTTAAAGCACGTAATATTGCTAATCAAGGAAGTTTGTTCGGGAGTACTAATGGCTTTAATATTTCTATAGATAGTAGTGGATATAAAGCTACTGCACAGGTGATATCGCAAGTTCGACCAAGTGTAGATGATTTTGATGATTTAAAATTACATATTGAAACCGTTAACAATACAATTCAATTAAATATCAATAACAATTTATTTACTGGAACATATCAAAATTGGAAATATGGTAATACAATTGGAATATATGGTTGGGGGAATAGACAACAGTTGTTGCCAGGGTTATACAAGAAAATAGTTTTTAGTCATGATGGTGTTGTGGTTGGAGATTTTATTCCAGTTTTAGATCCAAAAGATAGACCATGTCTATTTGATAAAGTAAGTAAGACATGTTTTTATAATCAAGGAACAGGAGAGTTTTTATATGGATAAAATAATAATAAAATATGGATCAAGTTGATTCATATTTTATTGTACAATTATATCAATTTATCTTTATTATAGTGCTACATAATGTAGTCTTTGTTTAATAAGTTTTTACATCTTAATTACATCTTGTTTTACTTAATTTATATGATTGTTTAAGAACGTATAAGTTTAATTTTTGTTATAATATAACGTAAAAATACAAATAAGAATGTATTAGGTGCTTGTTTCTTAATCCAGTCATTCAGCACCATTGTAACACTAACCCCTTACAAATCAAGGGTTTTTATACAAAATTACTTTTTACATCTTAATTACATCTTATTTTTAAGATGTAAATATTTTTTTTGCCTTTTTTTTATACTGTTATTAAGTTGTTTAAAGTATTTACAACATTACTTTTTTTAGACGGAAATATATTTAAGTATTTAATCATTAGGTATTGTAAAAAAGAAGATTATATGGTATTATGTATGTAGCAAGGAATATTGCATAAAATAAAAAAGGATACGTTTGAATCTGCGAATCAGACGTAATCCCTTATAGGTTACATCTGAAATCAACCAAGTTGAAATCAGATGTTTTTTCTATTTTAGAAGCAAAATCATTACAACTAAGAATAATAGTAATATTATAATAAATTGAGAAAATTCTCTCTTCGTCATAAATATCACCACCTTTCTATTATCTAAGATATTAGAAAGGGAAAACACCTGATATATTTCAAACGTATCCATAAACATTATACCAAACAATTGTACTATATACAATAGAACTTATCTAATTTTTGCATAAAGATTTACTTTGCTAAAAATATATGGTAAAATTAATTTGTAATAGAGAATATGGGTGATTCTATGAAAAAGAATAAAAAAATAGCACAAACAAATGTTCCGGGGGGGGGCAACTTTAGTTGCCGACACCCCAAGTTATGGGAATATATAAAAAGTAAT
>CADBLY010000089.1 GCA_902795725.1 uncultured Erysipelotrichaceae bacterium | reverse complement strand
TTTATTATGACATTAGTATTATCACATGTTACTGTTTTTCCACTTGTATTTATACTTAAACTTGAAATTGGTATCGTTGTTGGCTGTTCATTTGGGTTATTTAATAAATATACTCCCACTGCATTTTCAACTGCTCTTCCATAGTTTATAATACTTCTTTCATATGATTTTTCTCTTGCATTTTTTATTATTCCTATTACTAGTGGTATAGAAATTAGTGCTAGTATCGCTAGTACTACTAATACTGCTAATAATTCTATTAACGTAAATCCCTTTTTCTTCATAAATATATCTCCAATTCTACATATAAATGATAGCATGTTTCCAGTTTAATTACAATAAATCAATGTTTAATTATTTATAATAGATGTAAAGTAATGTAAAAAAGCAGTAGATTTTCTACTGGCTTTTCTCATTTAACAATTTTTTATATTCGTCTTCTAACAAATATATTTCTTTACTACTCATAAACAATATTACAGCATTATCATATTCTAATAATTTATCGGCCATACCTTGTTCAATATAATCTCCGTTATCTAGCTTATCAATAATAGTGTTTGGGGTAATTCCAGGATAATCTTTAGGATCTTCCCTATCATAATTAATATCCATAATATAAGCTTTATCAGCTAGATTTAGCGCACTTGCAAATTCACTTGCAAACTCTTCAACTCTAGAAAATGTATGTGGTTTAAAGATTGCTATAATTTTTTTATCTGGATATTTTTGACGAGCACCTTTTATTGTTACTTTTACTTCAGCTGGATGATGAGCATAATCATCAATTAATACATTATTTCCAACTTTTTCTTCTTTAAATCTTCTTTTAGCACCTTTAAATGTTTTTAATGCATTAGCAACACTTTTGGCATCCATTCTTTCATAATGACATAGTGCTATTACTGATAAGGCATTTAAAAGCATGTGTTTACCGAATAGTGGCAAGTCAAAGTGTCCATAGTATTCATCTTCGATAAATACGTCAAAAACAGTTCCATCATTACTGTATTCAACATTACGTGCTTGAATATCATTATCATCATCTAATCCATAGTAATATATTGATGGATTTACTTCTAAAGAATGAGTATATTGATCATCACCACAGGCAATAACCATTTTTTGAGCTTTATTAGCAAATTCTTGATATGCACTTATAACATCATCGATATCTTTAAAATAATCGGTGTGATCTAAATCTATGTTAGTTATTATGACATATTCTGGATCATATGCTAAAAAATGTCTTCTGTATTCACAAGCTTCTAGAATAAAGGTTTTAGAATCTTTTGTGCCATGACCTACTCCATCTCCTATTAAGTAATTAACATCACCCATACTTTTATAAATGTGGGCAAGCATAGATGTAGTAGTAGTCTTACCATGACATCCTGATATACAAATAGTATCAAATGTTTTGGTTAATTTACCTAACATTTCTTGATATTCATACATCTTTAGTCCCATTATTTTAGCTTTGAGTAATTCTGGGTGTTTATCAGGTTTAACTGCAGGTGAATATACAACAATGGTATTGTCACCCATAACATTATTTTCACTAGTATAGATTTTAATACCACGTTCGATTAGTTTATCTTCTGTAAAACGATGTTCTTTGGCATCATCATACCCTACTACTTCAAATCCTAAATCATCTAATATTAAAGCTAGTGAAGCCATGCCAGTCCCTTTTATTCCTACTAAATAATATTTCATAATGTCCTCCTAACTAATGAATTGTATTAGGATAGGTCCTAAAACAATTAATAAAATTAAAGGTATAATAAACAATACAGATACAATACTTATTTTATTGGGTATTTTATTGATCTCACCTTTAATTTCAAGTGTTTGTTTTTCCCTTAAATAGTCTACTTGACTATGCATAGTATCAATAATACTATTACCAAATATATTGGTTTGCGTTATATTTAGTATAATATTATTTATTGTTTCACTAGGTATTCTCTTTTTCATATGGTTCATTGCTTCCAAAAGTGATTTACCATACATTACTTCTGTTAAACACTTACGAAATTCAGAAGATAATTCTCCATCTACATTATTTATTGTTATTTCAATACTGCGCTGTAGGTTTCTTCCTGACTCTAGTGTTAAAGCGAGAATTTCAAAGAAATATAAGGCTTCTCTATCTAGTTTTTTTATTCTTTTATTTAAGGGATGTGTGATAAAAATATAGTAGTATAATAGATAAAATATAATAGCTATAAAAGGTATGAGAAGGTAGGAAATATGAGTAAAAAGCATCAAGAAAAAGATAAATAAAACAGTAATTATAAGACGCCTAGTCATAAATCTTGTGGCATCAAATTTGGTATCTCCTAGCATGTTTATTTTATCTTGTAAAACAGAAACATCTTTACTTCGATATATTCTATTTAATATATTAGACATAACTCACATCCTTACATTCATTATTTTTCTTACTACATATATATATACCGCATATAAGACTATTATACACCCAATTATAACAAATCCCAAAGTATTTTCGATTAATGGTTTAAAATAATCAGGATTTATTAGACTTATTATGATAACAAAGGCAATTGGTACAATGGTTAATACCCACATAATTAGTCTAGAACTACCAGTTAGTTCTTTTAATTCAATTTTTAACTTTTTACGATTAAATAAGGTTTTTTCAATAGAATTAAATACTTCAATTATATTACCACCTGTTTTGTTTAGAACTGACAATGATGATGTTAAATAAGTAGCTTCTTCAATATTTATTCTATCTGCAAATCTTTTAAAGACTACTTCAATATCAAGACCTAATGATAGTTCTTTACTCATTTTTTTAAATTCTTCGCTAATCGCTCCATTTAATTCATTACCAACTAATTCAACAGCTTGAGTTATACTTCTTCCCGATTTAAAGGCATTATTCATTACAATTATTGCTTGTAATAAATCATTTTCAACTCTCTTAATATATTTATGGTACTTATAAATGTATATAATATCTAATGCATAATATCCTACTATTAATATTAGAATAACTTCATATATATTAAGTGTTTGAAAACGTAATGTAGTTACTAAAAATGATACTAGTAAAAAGATTATACTTATTAATACCTTTTTACCTATTATACGTATTGGTTTATCATCTTTATTGAATGCTTGAATATATTTTTCATACTTTTTACTTTGTCTTTTTGCTATCTCTTTTTTTCTCACAACATCTGTTATTTTATCAATAATATTATTAAATAATTTATTGAATGTTTCAAATAATGAATGATTGTTTTCTTTTACAGATTTAAGACTATATTTAGCTAGTCTTTTTTCTAACTTTAAAGTATGATTATATCTTAAAGAAGTAATTAAGAAGGCTATTAAAGTAATAATTACTATTATTTGACTAATAAGCAATCGATTATTAGCTTTTATTATGTTTAGCGTGACTATTTCTCTTGCTTCGTTACCAGCTGTATCTTTAACAGTATAAACAAGTTCATTAGTGGCTATTTTATTTAGATCAATTCTATTTATATTAGTAACAACTTTAGTACTAATATCTCCATCAATATTATCAGTAGCTTTTATATTATCTAATACTTTTATATTATCCCCTTTAGTAATAGTTAATTCTTTCTCTTTCATTTTAATAACCGGCTTTTCTTTATCTATTCGATATATACCACTTGTTTCATTATTATATGAAATACCATTGAAAGTATTAACTTCAATTTTATAGTTACCAGTATCTGTAAGATTAATTTCAGATTCTTGATTACCAATTACATCAGCAGTTTTTACTATTTCATTATTTTTTAATATTGTGTATGAATATCTAACACAATCGGATACTGGTTTATAAATAACCGTTATATCATGATTTGTTAGACTATTTTCATTTATACTAAAACCAGTATCCATTATTTCACCTCTTTATTCTTAATTTATAAATTGTTTATAGACGTTGATGACGGGGCGAAGAGTTCCGCTACAATAACCCGCATAATCTGATTCTACGGATTCGCTACTTATTGAACCACTGTTCCAAATTGTCCATACATTTGAAGAAGAAGATTCTCCGTCATCTTGAGAAAATGATGTCATGGTCCAATCATACCAATAATTATGATTATACATCCATTCATAAATGGCGGTATATATGTTTTCACATTTCCCGGCACTACAGGACGAAGTCACTTCTTTAGGAATTTCGTCAAATTTTATCAGACGAGCTGTGTAATTGTCAACTTTCTTTAATTCATCATTCTGAAATTTAGAATAAGCCCAACTATTCACAACATGTTTACTTCAGATTCGTCATAATCACTTTTGCAGTTTTCATAATTTCCATTACCACAGTCTTCCGCACTATAATATGAGATTCCACCATATCCAGAATTAATATTATAGCCTACATTAGAATCATAATAAGATACATCTAAAGCTTTTCCATTCATTTTAGTGTATACATTTACATGTCCGGCTCCATAAGTCTCTACTTCTTCTACAGTAAGTGGTGTATCCTTTAGTGCGACTACATAATCTTGACTTACACCACTATCAGCTATGATATGATAGCTATCTCCATTTAAGGTAAATGTATCTCCTACACTATATGCTTTATATGCAGTTGTACTATTACTTATCTTTTCTAATCTTTTATTATCATAGTTATATTTTTGGTTTGAATCTTCGACATAGCAACTTTCTAGTCTGATACTACCATTTGTTTTTATTGTGACATTAGTATTATCACATATTACTGTTTTTCCACTTGTTTGTATATCTAAGCTTGTTAGTGATATATTATCTTGTTGTTGGTTGTTCATTTGGATTGTTTAATAAATACACTCCTACTGCATTTTCTACTGCTCTTCCATATGCTTCGATACTTCTTTCATTTGATTTTTCTCTTGCATTTTTTATTATCCCTATTACTAGTGGTATAGTAATTAAAGCAAGTATTGCTAGTACTACTAATACAGCTAGTAATTCTATAAGCGTAAATCCTTTTTTCTTCATAAATTATCTCTTTCCTACTCTGGCAATTTGTCTTTATAGACGTTGATGACTGGGCGGACACAGAAAGCGCTATATGCATATGCATTTTCCACACCGCTTCCAGATTGGTATCGATTTACCATAAAGATACTAGAAGACGAAATCTCATTGTTACTATTAACATATGGACTCATTGTCCAAAAATAGTAAGAATACATACCCGATAACCAATTTGGAACATTTTCATTTAACGGATAATAATCTTCTTCTTTTACATATCCTAATTCTTCTAATTCTTCGATTTTTATTAATCGAGCTTTATATCCATCTACTGTTTTTAATTCATCAGTAAACGTATTCTCTGCCCAAATATTTACTACTTGTTTAATACTTGAATTATCATAATCACTGCTACAACCTGATATATCTCCTTCATATTTACACGTATCGCTATATAAGTATGCGGAGTATAAATACATATGTGTATTCTCAGAATTGTCATTTGCTATCTGTGTTGCAAAATCTGTTGAAGAAAATAAACTGTACGTATCTCTATATATTGGAGAACCTATAGCCACGACATAATCTTGATTAATTCCGCTATCCGCTATAACATAATACGAATTATTTGCAACTCTTATTTCATCTCCTACACTATATGCTTTATAGGTAGTTGATGAAGTATCGCTACTTATCTTTTCTAATTTTTTATTATCATAGTTATATTTTTGATTTGAATCTCCGACATAGCAATTTTCTAGTCTGATACTACCATTTGTATTTATTATGACATTATCATCACACTTTACTGTTTGTCCACTTGTTTGTATATCTAAGCTTGTTAGTGATATTGTTGTTGGTTGTTCATTTGGATTGTTTAATAAATACACTCCTACTGCATTTTCGACTGCTCTTCCATATGCTTCAATACTTCTTTCATTTGATTTTTCTCTTGCATTTTTTATTATTCCTATTACTAGTGGTATAGTAATTAAAGCAAGTATTGCTAGTACTACTAATACTGCTAGTAATTCTATTAACGTAAATCCTTTTTTCTTCATAAATCTCTCCTTAAAATATATCTTTAATTTCGGTTATTCCTCTTGATAATATTTTATTGTAAATGTTAGGTTTACTATGTTTAGTAAATGATCCATCTACTTCCATTTCATCTGTTATTCCAACTTGATCAAATGTGAATATATCATTTAATATAATATCATCATTTTTTATTTCTACTACTTCGGATATGTTTGTTATTTTCCTTTTACCATCGGATAATCTGGATATTTGAATTACAATATCAATAGCATTTTCAATATATTCTCTAATAGCTTTAACAGGTATTTCCATTCCTGCCATTAGCACCAATGTTTCTAGTCTATTTAAAGCATCTACTGGACTGTTAGCATGCATTGTGGTTAATGATCCAGCATGTCCTGTGTTCATGGCTTGTAACATATCAAAAGCTTCTTTGCCACGAACTTCTCCAACAATTATACGATCTGGTCGCATACGGAGAGAATTTATTACTAAGTCTCTAATTGTTACCGCTCCTTCATTATCATAGTTTTCTACTCTTGTTTCTAGAGATATAACATGATCTTGTTTAAGTTTTAATTCAGCGGCATCTTCAATTGTAATAATACGCTCGTCATTTCCAATAAAAGATGATAAGACATTTAAAAGGGTTGTTTTACCAGAGCCAGTTCCGCCACAGATAATAATATTTAATTTAGCTTTTATACATACATCTAAAAACAATGCTATTTCATTTGTTAAACTACCATTTCTTAAAAAATCATCAATATTTGCTAATTCTTTTTTAAACTTTCTAATAGTTAATACAGGACCATTTAATGATAACGGTGGAATGACAGCATTTAGTCTTGAACCATCTTTTAATCTGGCATCTACCATTGGGTTAGCTGTATCTATAGTTCTACCTAAAGGTTGTATCATCCTTTGAATAGTCCTAATAATATGATCATCATTAATAAATGAAACGCTATCATCTTTAATTATTTTACCGTCTATTTCAACGTATATTTCATTTTTACCATTAACCATTATTTCAGTTATAGTTTCATCACTTAATAATTCGGTTATTGGCCCATAACCGTTTATTTCATTATCTATTAAATTATATATATAATTTCTTTCAGCAAGTGATAAATCATATCCTTCTAATGTTTTATCTATTTCTGTTTTGATAAAATTTCTTTTATTTTCAATATTAGCTATATTATTATCAATTAAATTTTGTATTATGGTATTTCTTAGATTATCTAGTAATTCTTTATTAGAGAATGTATCATAATCAGATATATCCTGATAATCATTTGTTAGTTCAATATTAAATTCATCAATAAAACTCTTATTCATTTGTTTCCTCCTGCAATAAATCTATAGCTAATTTATCATATATTTTTATAGCGTCTGTTTTATGTTTGATTATATCATTATCTAGCGTTAAAATTTTGCCTTCTAAGATATATTTATCAATATTCTTTAAATAGAATGTTTTAGGAATACTATATGATATTTTAGAAGAAACAATAGTATTAATATCAAATTTAGTAAAGGTATCTTTTTCATTATCTTTACTATAAAGTACTATTTTATAGTTTTTCTTATCCATATCATTCAATATAGAAATCATGGTTTTCATGTTTTTAATATCCATAGGACTATTGTTTAATATATATACAATATAATCACTATTATCCATAGCAACTAAATTTATCTCATTTAAAATATAACTCATATCTAGTAAAATAACAGCATATTTATTCTTTACTTTATATAATATCAAATTTAAGAATTTAGCATTAATTTTACTAGCATATCTTGGATCTTTAGGAGCGCTTATGATATCAATATATTCATTAAAATGGGTAGTATAATCTTCAATTGAGTCAAAGGAATTATTACTCATATCTTCATATAAAGTATATAAATCAGTTTTAGGATCAATATCCAACATAGCTACAATATCAGCTGAATATAAATCTAGGTCAATAATAAGAACTTTTTTGTTCATTTTATAATAGGTACCGGCTAGATTTAATGTATTAATTGTTTTTCCTGTACCACCTTTAACGGAAGTTATACTAATTATTTTAGCTTTATTAATCACACTATTCCTCCTTTAAAATTATTTTTTTATTCTTTTTATACCCTTTTATTTGATATTTTATTTTATTATTAACTAAATTAAAGATACTTTTACTTTTATATTCTATAGTGATAGATATATCATCATCTTTTTTGATATCTATTTGATCATATGTTATATTTTTATTAATTAATTCTTCTATTTCATTCTTATTACTATCATTATTTAGACCGTAACTAATGGCATCTTTTAGAGT
Organism: uncultured Erysipelotrichaceae bacterium; assembly: GCA_902795725.1. Taxonomy (GTDB): domain Bacteria; phylum Bacillota_I; class Bacilli_A; order RF39; family UBA660; genus RUG12438. The sequence goes on along the minus strand of CADBLY010000089.1, from coordinate 526 downwards.
ATTTTGAACTTTTATTTTTTCTAGGCCCATTGACCCAATATCAATTACAATACCTAAAACAATAATTATTATTGGTAATAGAATAATAAACATAACTAAAGATTGTCCTTTATTGTTCATAGTTAACGATCACTCTCGATACTGATAATTTGTATTTTTTTCCTAAAACATTATTTAATATAGGAGTAGTTACAGTAACATCTTTTGATAATGTAACGGTCAAATATTTATTATCTTGCTGATATGTAATAGTTTCATTATTTTTATTAATAAATTCATCAATGTTATCATTGTTTTGATATAATTTTACCACGGTATCTAAGTCATTTTCTAAAGAGTATTTATTTGATATGATATTGGCAAAATCAACAATACTCATAATCAGCAGTATTATTACCGGCAAGATAATAACGAATTCAATTAATGCTTGTCCTTTGCTATTTTTCATAGTATCACACTCATATCTTTAATAATTATATCAAATATATAAAAAAAAAGATAGTATTTTTAAATATATTGCTCATTT
>CADBLY010000088.1 GCA_902795725.1 uncultured Erysipelotrichaceae bacterium | reverse complement strand
TTTTGAGTAATATATACATTGCCAGTTCGATATTAGGCGAACTTGGTGCTAGTATCACACTAGCCAACCCCTTTTTATTCTTTTATAGGGACTGCTCAGGGGGCAGTTCCTTTTTTTAATCTAAAAAAAATATGTATCACACATATTTTTTTACTTTAATATCATCAATACTATAGAATCCCTCAATACTATTTATATCTGATGATTCACTACAATGAGAAATAACCGAAATAATATTTCCACCATTATTTATTAATTTATTTAAATAATTCTTTGCTTCTTTGTACGTTAAATATGATATACCATTTTGATTACTAATCTCATAATTATTATTACCTATTTTCAAAATAGTAATATAATTATTATTATAATTAATACCATAACCCATACTTTTTCTTAAAGTATCATCGTTATAAAAAGCATACATACCATTACTTTTATTTAAAGAATCATTAAACGTACTATAAATCATTCGATCTTCCTTAAGCGTGAAAGCAGTATTTAAAGTAAAATTTTCCTTATTTATATCATTCCTTGCATTTTCCATAACAATATCAACATTATCGTTATTATTAATAGTAAATTTAATATTCTTAGCTTTGATGTAATTATTAACAGGTTTAATCTCTTTTAATACATAATTGCCATCATCTAAATTATTTATAGTAACCTTATTCCTAGAAGAATATAATCTGTTAACTATTCTATTTTTACTATTTCTAATTTCCAAAAGAGTACCTACTATAGATTTTCTAGTTTTTTTATCAACAACTTTAACACTTAATTTTGCTTTAACTTTTTTAATTTTTTTAAACATAGATTTTGACAAATTACTAGATGTATAACCAATTGAACTAGTACTCTCTTTAGTATCTACCTTATTATTATTATTATTAGAAAATGAAGATGCAAAAGAAAATATATACAAAGTTGAAAAAGCAGCAGCTAGAACCTTTAAAAACATCTTTAGTTTACCCTTCTTCTTTATCCTTATCTGTTTATCAATAATATTTTTTTTCTTTTCAACCGTTTTTTTTCTTTTTGCACTTTCATCTTGTAATGAAACAGAATGTTCAAAATCACTACCCTTTAAAAAATTAATAGTAACTATATTAGAATCAATAAAGTGTCTAATAAAATTATTCTTATCATCATTGCTATATCTACTACTATTTAATTTCAATAATAAAAGTTCATAATCTTTTTTTAAGATACTACTTCTAAATATATAAGGTTCAAGATTAAATAGTCTTTGTCTTAAATAATCATTTTTACTATTATTTACTACACCCTTCTGCAAAGATATCTTATTAATCAATCTGCAAGCTTCCATATACTTACCAATATAATATTTAGGAATAATAACCATCTCTCCATATATTACTTTTCTAACTTTACGCCCTGTGTTTTTACTATTTAAAAGATCCATTTTAAAATATTTTAAACACTCTATTTTTTGTTCTTTAGTAAATAAACTACTATTAATAGTTGTTAACATCTTCTTATATTTTTCATCAATTATTTTATTCAATCAAATTCACCTCGGCAGATATAATAGCATATATTAAAAAATAATGCAAAAATTAACATTGATTACAATTATGTTAATCCCTTAATATACATTTTTCTACTTTACTTATATATATAATGATATCCAAAAAAGAAGCCCTAAAGCTTCTTCACTTTTATATCATCTATATTATATGCTCCAGTAACACCATCTAAAGCATATTCACTTTTAACAACAACAACCTTTTTAGACCAACCTTTATTTTCCAACGATTTGATTTTACTACTAGCTTCCCTAGAAGTTAAATACATAGTCTTTCCATTTACAGTATATTCATATGTATTACCATTATCAGAGCTTACAAATGAAACACTTCTATTATTATTTTGTAAAAACATTCCAACAACATCATTAGAACTATTATAAGAAAAATAAGGAGTAAGACCATTTGTTTTTTTTGAAGCATCATAAACATTATCGAATATTTTACTTCCTTTTTTCACACTTATTCTTGATCCTAATGATACATCAATACTTTCATTTGATGTTTTATTATGATCAGTATTAGTTTCTTCAATTTCAGGTTCAACCGTTTCCTCTTCTAATTTAACTATTTTTACATCCGCTATTTTAGTAGCTTTTTTCTTTGCATTATTAGAAGTACATCCTAAACATGCCGAGAAAAACATTGTCGTCGTAACAAGAGCTAAAGAAACTCCACCAATTAAATATGTTTTAAATTTTAATTTTCTTTCTTTATCTCCAATTCTATTATATTTTGTTTTTTTAATAGATCCAGGTGTTAAGGTTTTAATCTTAGCTAACCCTTTCTTAGTTAAATTACTAATTTTTCCTGATGAATAATTATCATTTCTTATTTTATTTTTTCTAACCTTTTTAATACCACTATCTGAAAGATGTTTAATTTTTAATAAACCAATACGTGTTAAACCTTTTATTTTTTCCATAACTGGTATTTTATTATCGACATTATTGTTTTGTTTTGTAATTATTTCTTCTTTTTCAAATAAATTATTTTGTTCTATAGTTACTTCTTGATCGTCTATTTCATCTGGTACATTATAAAAATCTTTAAGTTTTTTTATACCTTTTTTTAATACTCTTTTTGTATTAGAAAATACAGAAACCTTATTTTGTTTTTTTCTTTTTTCCTTAGCTTCTTTATTATCTAATAACATATACCACAATTCTTCATACATATCTACATATCTATTATCCACTAATACATAGACATCCTTTGATCCATCAGGCAAAACTAAATTCGATGTTTTAAATCCATCTTTTCCAGTTGTATCAATCTTAGCTAATAATTCTTTTATTAACGAAATACGTTCATCACAGGTTTTAATTTTTCTTTTTTGATAGTATTTTATTAATTTATAACTACCTTCAATATCCTTTCCCAACGAACTAGAATAAATAAGATTTTCTTCTTTTTCTTTCTCTTTCTTTTTATTATACTGTAATAATCTTTCTTCAACTAATCTATCTAAAGATTCTTGATCTTCTTTTAATAATTGTTCATAGGCTTCTTTTTCTTTATACCAACTATCCAAAACCTTCTTTAATTCTATAGATTTATTACATTTATATTTTTTTTCTAATTCCTTTACAATATCCAAAACCTGTTCATACATTTTTGTCCATTCTATTAATTCATTTTTTAATTTTGTAATTCTTTCACTCATTTTCCCCACCTCGGCAGGTATAATAACATATTTACCTAATTATTGCAAATTTAAAAGTGATAAAGAAACCTTATTTTTATCCATTTTTATTTCATCAACATAGCAATCAACAATATCTCCAACACTAACAACTTCACTAGGATGCGAAATATACTTATCCGTTAACTTAGATATATGAACTAATCCATCATTCTTTAATCCAATATCAATAAAAGCTCCAAAATCTACAACATTTCTAACCGTTCCTTGAAGTTTCATTCCTACACTTAAATCTTCTATATGTAAAACATCACTTTTTAAAATTGGTTTAGGCATATCATCCCTTGGATCTCTTGTAGGATTCTGTAAATTTTTAATAATATCTTCCAAAGTATACTTATCAACATCTATCTTTTTACTATATTCATCTATATCAATAGCACTCAATTTATCAACTAATTTCCTACTACCGATATCATCTAAATCAAAAGATAATTCATTCAATAGTTTAATCGTTTTATCATAACTTTCTGGATGAATACCTGTCCTATCTAAAACATTATTCCCATCTGGTATTCGAAGAAACCCAATAGCTTGTTCATAAGTTTTTGAACTCAATACTTTCTCAATTTCACGCCTATTATTAAAACGTCCTTTGTTATCCCTAATTTCAATAATTTTGTCTATAGCTCTAATAGTTAAACCTGAAACATATTTTAATAAACTTTTAGATGCTGTATTAACATTTACACCAACATTGTTAACAACAGTACTAACAACAAAATCAAGTTTAGAAGTTAATTTTTTATGTGGAAGATCATGCTGATACATACCTACACCAATACTTTCAGGATCAATCTTAACTAATTCAGCCAATGGATCTTGTAATCTTCTTCCAATACTAATCGCACTTCTTTTTTCCACCGTCAAAGAAGGAAACTCCGATATAGCTAACTTAGATGCACTATAAACCGAAGCTCCTGCTTCACTTACAATAATATATTCAATCTTTCTTTCGATATTTTTTATTGTATCAGCAATAAAGGCTTCACTTTCTCTTGATGCAGTACCATTACCAATAGCAACAATATCCACACCATACTTTTTAATTAAATCAATTACTATTTTTTTAGCTTCTTCATACTTATTAACTGGCTCATGTGGATAAATAACCTTAATATCAATCATTTTACCAGTAGCATCTAAAACTGCTAATTTGCACCCCGTTCGATATGCTGGATCAAGCGCTAAAACAGTTTTTTCTTTCATTGGTGGTTGCATTAATAATTTTTCTAAATTTTTTCCAAAATTATCAATTGCTACTTCACTAGCCTTATCCGTTAATTCACTTCTAATTTCCCGTTCAATACTAGGTGAGATAAGTCTCTTATAAGAATCCTTAATTGCTTCTTTTACAATATCAGCAACAAAGGACTCCTTATTTTTAATTATCTTATTCTCTATATAATTAATAATACAATCATCATCAACTATTATAGATACATTTAATATCTTCTCATTTTCTCCTCTATTAAGAGCTAAAATACGATGAGCTTTAACATATTTAATCAATTCACTATAATCATAATACATCTCATATACTTTTTCATCATCAACAGAATTTTTCTTTTTCTTACTAACTATCTTTCCATAATTATAAGTATTATTTCTAATATATTTACGATAATATGCATTATCACTAATATATTCTGCAATAATATATTTTGCTCCTTCTAATACCTTTTCTTTATCTAATTCATCATTAATATAAGGTTTTACAAGATTATCAATCGTCCCCTGAATTGGAAAAGACATAATCTTCTTAGCAAGTGGCTCTAATCCCATCTTAATAGCCATAGTAGCCTTTGTTTTCTTTTTTTCCTTATATGGTCTGTATAAATCTTCAATCTCTACTAATTTAGTACAAAGCATTATTTTATTTTTTAAATCATCAGTAAGTAATCCCTTCTCATCTATCAATCTGATAACATCGTCTTTTCTTTTCAATAAATTAATTTGATAACTATAACTAGTCTCAATAACTCTTATCTGTTTTTCATCTAAACCATTAGTTGCTTCCTTACGATATCGCGCAATAAAAGGAATTGTATTACCATCTTTTAATAACTTTAAAACACTCTCTACCTGTGATTTCTTAATTTGTAATTCCTTTGATAAACCAACTATAATATCTTCATTCATTATTTCACATCCTTACTACATAATTATATAAAATCTTCATATCGTAGTCAATTTCTTTTAAAAAACAAAATAATAATTATACATATAATACTTCCAATTAACATATCACATATTCCATAATTATAATTAAAAATAGATAAAAACATTGAAAAAACACTACCATATAAAAAGCCTTTAATTGCCATATTAGTTTGCATATAATATCTCATCATACAATAATTCATAATTTTAGAAGTTACAAATACACCTATTAAAACACCCATAAAAAAAGGAATTAATACTGTAATATTATCTATAAATAATATTGGATTTATTATATTACTATACGTTTTTAAAATTAAATTATATACACCTAATAACATTAATATAGCAGTACCACTAATACCAGGAATAATCATTGTCATAGCATCAATAATACCTATTAAAAAAAGATATAAAAAGCCATAATAATTTGAAACAGATATATTCCAATTAATATCAACAAAATTTAACAACAATACAATAAAAAAAGAAAACATCGAAATATATCTATATTTATTATTGTTATTAAACTTACTAGTTCCTAAAATAAGTCCAATAAAACTAAACATCGTTATAATATAATAATTATCCAAAGCATAATATATTCCCCTACTAAAAATACTTATTGATATTATTATGCCAATCCCTAACAAACCAAGAAATTTTATATTTTCCTTTATATTAGAAAAAAAATTAGTTATACAACTAATAGCATATTCATATACTCCCATATTAATAGCCAAAACACTACCACTTAATCCAGGTATAACCTTACCAAAACCAATAACCATACCCTTAATTATTATTTTCATATTAAAGTATATTTATTAATTATTTGTTTAGACCAAAATATCCATTTTGAACAAACATTGTTTCATTAACAACCATAAAAGCTTTAGAATCATATTTTTTAATAATCTTTCTTAACAAATCTAATCTATTACTATCTATCTCCATAAATAACATATACTTTTTACTCTTAAATCTATTATTAACATTAATCACACTAACAGCAAACTCATTATCCCTTAAGCATTTAACCATACTAGTACTATTATTACTAGTAATAACTTGAACACCTAATTTCGTCTTAAAAAGAATCTTTGTAAGTTTTCCACCTATATATGTTCCAGCTGAAAAACCTAATGCATAAGATAAAATTATATATATATTATTATCCGTCATACCTAAAACCTGTTCAACCACAATAAACCATACCGTAACTTCAATAAATCCAATCGCACTACCAACAATATTTCTACCCTTTACAACTATTGTAGTTCTAATAGTACCAAGAGAAACATCCACAATTCTTGATAAAAAAACCAGTATGCACATATTAATTAGATTCATCTCATCACCATAATTAATATTCTCTAAAAATCCCATATAATACAAAAGAAATTAGTTACTAACTAATTTCTTTAAAGCATTACCTACCAAAACACCTGTATAACTTTCTACTATTTGACCATCTTTAATTTTAAACAAAGTAATTCCTGATACTTGAAGATCAGTTAAATCAGTTCCAATATTTGATTTATTACTAACATATTCTTTGTTCATACCATCATTAATATCAATTCTATAAACTTCTAAAGCATTATCTTTTTTACTATACTCAGTTAAATATTGACTATACAAAGAATGTGATTTACTAGTTTCATCATATGCATAAACATAATATTCACTCTCTTTACGCGTCAATAACTGACCAAAAAGAATTTTTTCCGTCTGATAATCTTCAGTAATATTAGTATCAGTATTATTAGTGCTCTGATTATTAACAACAATAGTTGTTAAAAAATAAAATCCAACAAAAACAATAGCAATAACCACTACAATACCAATAATACTTTTTAAACTATAACTAGTTTCTTCTTCAATTAAAGTAGGTGTTTGTCTCTTTTTCTTAATCTTTCTCACTTCCATCACCACAATAATTATACCAAAGATAAAACAAAAAAGAAAGATGTTTCCATCTAACTTACGTTCTTTATTTATTATAATTTTACTAAATCTATTTAGTACATACCTTACCAGATAAAGCATAACCTGTTGGACAACTATAAGATGGACTTACACTATCCACTTTACTACACTTTCCATTGCTGTAAGTAAACCCATCACTACAAGTTCCTTGTGCTTGTGTCTTTTTTACACATTTTCCATTTTCCATTTCTCCATCTTTGCAAGTATCTTCACAAGTTGGATCATCTAATAATGTGCAAACTACAACAACACAATATTCATCAGTTATCTCACCTGATTGACAACTATACTTAGGTTCTTCATTTTCCACTTTTGTACATACTGTCTTATCATTACTTAATGTATAACCAGATTGACAAGAAACATCTGCAGGAACAGATTTATTATCATTTGTTTCCTTTTTAGCTTCTTCTTCCTGTGTCTGAGTAGTATTATTAGTATCACTATTTATACTTTTCTTTCTTCTTGAAACACTACTACTTTTTCCACTATATTCATAACTACCTTTAAGCTTTTTACCGTTAATAACACTTTTAATTAATTCACTTGTTTCGCTTACAGTAGATTCATCAGGTTCCATTACATATAAAACTTGTGAACCACCTGAATATGTAACATCATGACCATCAAAACCATTTAAACTAACGGAAGTTATTGTCCAAGTTGCCATATCATTTAATTGCATTTTTACTAATGATTTAATCTTTCTTGAACTTAAGCTAGTATCAAACTCTCCTTCTAATGATTTCAACAATGATGAATACTTAGTCAAAATACTTTTACTACAAGCCTTTTTTATCAACGCTGTTAATACTGCTTGTTGATCTTTTACCCTTTGACGATCACCATCCTGGAATGAATGTCTCTCACGAGCAAATGATAAAGCTTCTTCACCATTCATATTATTATAACCTTTAGAATATGTAAATCCATCTTCTGATGTAAAATCATAATCTGAATATACCTTTAATCCACCTAAAGCATTAACAATATCCACAACTGATGTAAAATTAACTTTTATATAATAGTTAATATCTATATTTAATAAATCCTCTATTGTTTGAATTGACTCTTCCACTCCATACATACCAGCATGTGTTAATTTATCATAAGCTTTATAAGTATGTAATTTAACATAGTAATCTCTAGGAATACTAGTCAACAATATTTGTTTTGTTTTCGGATTAACAGTAGCAACCATATTAACATCACTTCTCGATACAGACGAAATCTCACCAAATGTATCAATACCACTTATATAAATATTAAAAGCTGATGAAGTAACATTAACATCTTTCACACTATCTTTAACTCGTGTAATAATCTTAAATCTATAGATAACTCTAGTATTCTTCTCAAATTCTGGTATTTCTTCTTTTATCATAGAAAAAATAGAATCTTCAATAACCATTACATTTAAACTATCATTTTTTTCTTTACTACTTGTTTCAACTACATCATCAGATGAATTATCTTCATTTAATAAATCCTTTACTAATTCATTATAATCATCATATGATGAGAAAGTAACATCAACTTTAGAACCTAACTTCTTATTAGCCTTTTTCGCACCAGTAGTTTTTTCATAATAACCAACTGATAAACCACTTATATCCTTCAACTTCTTATAATTACTAGATTCTTTAACAATAACAGAATAGTTTTCAACTTTAAAGCCTGTTGCCTCAATGGAATCAAGAAAATCAGATGTCTTATATAAATACACTAGCACTGCACTAAAAGCAATGATAAAAAATACTGAAAATCCTGTCATTACCCTTTTAAGTTTTTTCTTTTTACTCTTCTTAAAAGATAAAAATATTGAACCAAAATTTATTAATGATATCACACCTACTAATGCAACAAAATATTTAGTAGGTAATATATCTATCATAACCACTTCCAAAACCAATAAAACTGACACAATCAACAATAATAAAGAAATAATCTTTGCAAAACTTATCTTCGTTTTTTTCTTATGTTTCATTTTTTTCATAAATCACTTCCTAATTCTAATAAATTAATTATATCAAATATATATTTTTTTAACAATATGTATTCTTATTTTTTTAAACATTTTTTATATTGACTAATAAAATAATCATCTGTCATACCAGCAATATAATCAATAACTATTCTTTCTTTAGTATTAGATTTTATATATTTTTTATCCATATTATTTAGAAAAACTTTATAAATATCAGAGTCTATATTTTCATCATTTAAATCGTTTAAATATTTTTTAAATAAATAATTAAACTGTTTTGTATATATAGATATTTGCTCTTGACTATTAGCTTTTAAATATATATGATCATTATTAAATTTCTTTAATTTAACAATAGCATCATACACATCATCAGATAATAATAAATAAGGCTTATTTATACTATTATTAATAATATCTTTGACCACACAATTAACTATTTCTCTATTACTAACACCTAAAACATTCTTTATATCAAGTGGTATATCATTAACATCAAGTTTCCCTATTAATATTGCATCTTCAATATCCCTTCCAATATAACCAATAATATCACTTATTCTAACTACACATCCTTCAAGAGTCATAGGAATTAATACTTGTTTATTACTATAAGAATCATTATACTGTTTTAAAAAATCTTCTATACTTTTCTTCTGTGGATAATATTTTCCCTTTGGAAGCAACCCATTATGACACATAATACCATCCAACACTTGAACCGTAATATTACTACCCAAACCATTGTTTTCCACATTCATCAATGTTCGTATACTCTGAATATTATGATTAAAAAATCCTTCTCCACAATTCACACTTATATCATTCAATATATATTCTCCAACATGACCAAAAGGAACATGCCCAATATCATGACCTAGCGCAATTGCTTCAATCAAATCTTCATTTAAATTTAAAGCTCTTCCTATTGTTCGAGCTATCTTTGAAACAAGTTGAACGTGTGTCATTCTCTTACTTATATTATCATTAGCAATATTACTAAAAACTTGCGTTTTATCAATATAACGTGTATAAGATAAAGAATAAATAATTCTATCAATATCTCGAAAAAAATCAGTTCTAAAATCTCTTTTCTCATCATTTAATCTTAATGCACTCTTATTTAAACAAGCATATTTAGATAAACACTTATCCATCTTATTCATATTTTCTTCTATCATTTCAAACACCATTCCCATGGTATCAAAAAAAAGACTATATCTCAAGTCTATCGTGTTTTACTTTCTATTTCTGTATTACCTAGCACCTTACCACTAGCTAAATCTACTGTAATATTAGAATCCTTATATCTATATGATGCTGTATCAACGGGACAATGACTAAATACACAAGCAATATATTCACTACCACCATATGTATCAAAAGACCAATCTGAATAATACTTTGTAGGATTTAAATGCGCATCTTCCATACAACTAACCCAAGACAAATTAGCATAATCTTTTTTTATTGCATCAACATCACCATAATTATAATATAATACAGAATCAACCATACCTTGTCCAAAATTATGAGCTTGAACACTCAAAAACAAATTTCCCATATTGTTTTCGATACTATTTTGCATTATCATACATCCTATTTTTATATTAGTAACAGGATTACAAGCATTTTCCATCGTAACATAATCCGTATCATACTCACCTGTATTATAATTATAAGCTGTTATTTCTTCCCCACTAGGTGACTCAAGCTGCATATATCCAACGCCATACCCACTATATCGATCTCCACCTGGGCAACAACGGTCATGTTCCAAAGAAGTTTCTGTCATACAAATAGCCGCCATAATATAAGGATCTACTCCATAATCAGAACTAAACTGATATAAATATGATCCGATATCTGAATTTATAAAATCTTCAACCATATCACTAGCATCATTCCCTACTGTGAAAATAGCTTCGGTATTATCATCTTGATCTAAATTATCAATCTCTTCATCAACAGAATCATCTTCCACTAAAACTTCATCAACATTAGTTTCACTTTCATGATTATAATTAATTATTTCTTTATTATTAGTATTAACATCGTTTTTATTATCAACAGTTGTAGTATACGAAATATCCTTTGATACCGCTTTAGCTTCCTTAAACATTGATGGAATATATTTGACAATTCCCCCTGCCATAACTGATATAATAGCAGCAATGCTTAATCCTTTTACAATTCTTTTATTTCGAACCTTAACTCTTTCTAAAGCATACCTTCTACCTTGTTCTCTGCGTCTTAAATAATCTTCAGAAAAAAATTGATCTTTATTATTCATAAATAACTACCTATTTCTTCCACCTACAGAATAATCATCATCTAAACTTGTAGTTTCTTCAACATGATCATCTGTATTTAAACCATAGTTATTATTTTGATAATGTCCATATGATTCTTCCATCCTGGTAGCTGCTTCTGTTGTAGGAATTTCATCTTCATGCATCTTATGATATTCAGCAGCTGATTTAGCTAGACCATGTTTTTTTGAATACTCATCTACCATAGCTTTAGTAGCTGCAATCCCTACTCCAGCTATAGTTAATAAAACAAGCGCTCCTGCAATCTCCTTAATAAACATCGTTTTTCGATTATGTACTTCTACTTTTTCTAAATGCATTTTTTTATTAGCTGCGCTCTTCCTTCTAAATTCATCTGAAAAATATTGTTCATTTCTCATACATTTCACCTCACTAACATATTATCAAATTATTTCATATTTATAAAGCTAATAATGCCTTTTTTTTACCATTTTACATTTAAAAATGTAAACTAATATTTTTCTAAAGCGTGCAAATACTCTATCGTTGTCTTTTTTGTAGTTTCTTTATCCTTATTAGCTTTATATCTTTTATGATTTTTCTCATATCTATAATACCTACCATACTTACTCATAATAGTTTCAATATCATCTAAAGACATAATTCCCTCGTCATTATAACTCAAAAATATATATTTAAAATTAGCATGTTTAATCAATTCTTCAAAAGCATCCATCACACAATTTAAACTATTATACTTAGATTTAACGCCATCCTGTCTTACACCTGTTTTTCCTTTAATCATCGGATAATCTCCATAAGCAATCGTTTCTAATATATGATAATTAGAAGAATACTTACGTCCATTATATGGTGGATCAAGATAAAGAATATCTCCATCTATTTTTTTAATTAATTCATTACTATCATCAATATAAACCTTACTAAAAGTATTTTTATTTATAGTGATAGGAAGTGGTTTTATTTCAATATCATTTTGTGCACTTCTTTTTAAATTTTTCAAAAAAGCTTCATAAACTGATGCTGTATTAGCCACCTTATCACTAGCTTCTAGTAAACAAGTAATTAAATAATAATACTCATTAGTCTTTATATATCCCTTCTTATACCACTTTTCAATAGCATCACGCATCGAATCAATTTTAATAGCATTCTCTTCTTTAAAATATTGTCTTTCATTTGATCCTTCCAAAGTATAATTATAATATATAAATCCACGATAATTGTCTAATTTATTTAAAAAAACAAAAGGATCTTTAATACCTATTTTTTTCAATCCACTAAAAGATATATCTTCATTATTTTCTAAATAATGTTTATTAATAACATAACTATAATACTGCATATCATTAGCTATGACATCATAACCTAACATTTTAAATCTAGTACCTACCACACCTGTACCAGAAAAAATATCACAGAAGACATGCCCATCTTCCTTAGTAAAATCTATAATACTATTTTCTATAAAATCAAGTATTGACACCTTTGAACCAATATAATTCATTATTTCACCTGTCTTTTTTCATATATATTTTGAAATGGCTCTAACATACTAACCATAAACTCTTTCATATAATAAATAGCCTTATCATATTGTTTATTCTTAGCATAAAAAATAATTAAATTATCAACTCTCCACATATCTCCACATATTTTTTTAACACCAGCTTGTAAAGTAGTTTCACTATCATCAGCAAACATCATAACCGAATGACACAATAAATCAAATACACGTTTACTCTTTTGATATTGTTTTTCAATATCTACGTCTAAATTATCCATATCTATAGTATCACAACTAACTATATCAGCTAATAATTCTTTATTTAATTCACCCATCGGCATTACATATTCCCTACCATCAATCATTATTTTCACAAAAATCACCACTAATATCATTTTACCAATATTATCTAATTAATTCAAGCATATCTAAAACTACATTTATTTAATGTATAACATTTGTTTTATGATATAGGATAATTAAAGGGGTGGATATATGAAGATAGATAAAAACGATCCAAAATATATTTATGTCATTGCAGGCAAAAATCTTAAAAAGTTGAGAAAGAAAAAAGGGATTACCCAATCTCAATTAGCTAATTTAATAAATTATGATAGCGGAACCATATCTAATGTTGAAAACAACAGTTTTCAAACATTTAGTTTAGAATTTCTATATCTTATATCTAAACAATTAGATATACCAATGAAAGAATTTTTTAAACCAATAGAAAAGGATTGATTAATATCAACCCTTTTGTTTTATTTTAGTTAGTGTTTGATTAATTATTGATACATCTACATTATTAACAGAATACCAGCCATATTTAGTCATTTCATCATAAGTATTAGCCTGACTTTCTAAAATTTGATTTAAACCATATTTTAACTTTTCTCTAATATCACAATTAGAACTTTCAAGTGTTCCATGAACAAATACTTCTACGGTGCTTTTCAAAACCAATAAATAATTATCCATTAATAATTGATTATCCATTAGCTTTCTCCCCCAGTATATTCATTAAATCACTCTTTAAATTATTATGCTTTTCAAGTTCATTATTCATAAATGATATTAGATTATCATCAGTTAATTTATTTATCATATCACTAACTATTTTGATGATATTAGCTTCATGACCAATAGCATCTTCAAAATATGATAATTCTTTTTGTGTCATATTACCCTCCCAATAGTAATATGAACAAATATAAAAATATTATAACTTAAAACTCATATATTTAATACCAATACTTTTATAAATATCTGATGCCCTAGGTAAAGATAGTAGCCTTGCAATTACTAAGTTATATACTTCATCAAAAAGAAAAACAAAGCACAAAGATATACTTAATATTAAAAAAGATCTTTTAGTCATATGATTGACTAAATAGAAGATAAAAGGAACAATAATATATATAAGCAGCAAACTAGATACTCCAAAAAACAAAACGCTTCTCAAACAAATATATCCATTAATATTTCCAAAATTTAATATCTCAGTATTATAATCCCAGCACCTAAAACCAAATATATCATACATTATAAACCCTGCAACATACTCAATCACACCACATATTATAGTACTCTTTATAAATACCTTCAAAGGATTTCCTTTATCATTATATGTTAAAAAATATATAAACAAAGATCCAATAGCATAAATATTTATCCAAGGTAAAAAATTACCACCACGATAATAAAATTCCTTCATACCACTATTAATATAATAAAAGATAAATTCATAAACAAAGCCAAATATACCCGATATAACAATAAGCATGCTTATAACACCTATCATCGTTTGTTTATCATATTTTTTATTATCCATAATTATCACATCCTCTCGTATTAATTATACCAATTAATTCATATAATATAAATAGCGTAATATAAATAGATAAGAAAAAAAAGATTGACATATTGAAAAAAGGGTGCTAAAATTATAAATGTCTTGTGAAAAGACTCTATAAGCGCTCATAGCTCAATTGGATAGAGCGTTTGACTACGGATCAAAAGGTTAGGGGTTCGACTCCTCTTGGGCGCACCAGATAATCGGGAAATGGCTCAACTTGGTAGAGCACTTCGCTTGGGACGAAGGGGTTGCAGGTTCAAATCCTGTTTTCCCGACCATTTAGTTTATAAATCCTTGCATCGCAAGGATTTTATAATAATTTGATATTCATAACCCTTATAAAACACTTAAAATTATTTGTTTTGTTTCATTTTATTCAAGATGTTGACTGCTTTATCTTCATCTTTAGGAATCATATGAGAATAGGTATTGAGTGTCATATTGATATCTGAATGTCCTAAACGTTCGGAAATAACTGTTATAGGGACATTCATTGATAAAAGTAAGGATGCATGACTATGTCTGAAGTCGTGTATTCTTATTTTTTTGAC
>CADBLY010000087.1 GCA_902795725.1 uncultured Erysipelotrichaceae bacterium | reverse complement strand
AGATATGAATTTTGTATCATAAATGATTTTCCAATGTATGAATATAATGAAGAAGAAAAGACTTGGGACTTTGGACATAATCCATTTAGTATGCCGCAAGGAGGATTAGAGGTACTAACTGAAGACAATCTTGAGAATGTCTTAGCATATCAGTATGACTTTGTATGTAATGGATATGAAATGGCTTCTGGGGCTGTTCGTAATCATGATATTGAGATAATGAAGAAAGCTTTTGAACTAGCAGGTTACAGTGAGAAAGACGTCGAATCTAAATTTAAATCTTTATACACAGCCTTTCAATATGGAGCACCACCACATGCTGGTATGGCTCCTGGTATCGATAGAATATTAATGCTATTAAAAGATGAAGATAATATTAGAGAGATGGTTGCTTTTCCACTAAGTGCTAATGGAAGTGACGCCATGATGGGATGTCCAAATGAGGTATTTGAAAAGCAACTTAGAGAAACACATATAAAAGTAAGAGATTAAAAATAGTAAGGGGGATTATTTTATGTTTAATATGTTTAATATGTTTAATAAAATAAAGAGTATATTTAATAAGGATTATTTGGATTTAGCGGTTATTAACAAAATAGTAACTAAAAACGGACAAACCGAAATAATTCCTATCAAGGTAATTGAAGGGTATTATGATAAATATAATAGCGTATTTATGGATAAAGATGGAACATCATATACTCATATTATTGAAGGGCCTGAGAACTATGGATTTAGTTATCGTAAAAATATTTCATCTTGGAAAGATGCTTATCCCAAAAAGCCTCTTCCCTTAATAAAAGTTTTAATATTAAAAACATTAAATAAATTTAATTTTTATTATTCTTATGATGTTAATACCGAAGTACCTTGTATTTTAAGAGTAGATAGAAGCACTAAAGAAGGAAAAAATAAGAATCTAATTATATTAGATGATGATATTGAGGATTTTTATAATGAAGTATTTCCAGGTTATTTAGATTCTGTATTAGGAAAAGATAAAAATGAAGAAAAAAGAGAAGAAGAAGCAAAAAAAGAGATTACTATAAATGTGGATATTAAAGATTTGTATAATCTTGTAACAAGTAAAGTTATTGATCAAGATGAGGCTATAAAAAAAATACTTACCGCTATATGGAGACAATACCGAGGATTTTCTCCCAATAAATCAAGAAATATTTTTATCAATGGTAGTACCGGAGTAGGTAAAACAGAAATATTTAGAATATTAACAAAGGCCTTAAATGTACCATGTATTATTGCGACAGCTACCGAATATACAGCAGCGGGTTATGTAGGAAAAAGTGTCGATGATATGCTAATTTCCCTTTTAAATAAAGCTGGTGGTAACCAAGAATTAGCGGAAAAAGGGATTATAATAATTGATGAAATAGACAAACTAGCATCCGAAGGAACAAGTTCTGAAGTAAATAAAAGGGATGTCCAAGAAGCATTACTTAAAATAATTGAGGATGGAACTTTTGATTTGCATTATCAAGGAAAAAATGTAGCATTTAAAACAGGCAATTTAATGATTGTAGCAATGGGTAGTTTTTCAAGAATAAATTTAGAAGAAAAGAAAGTAGTGGGCTTTGAAAATAATAGCATCAAAAAAGAATATAAAGATATAACAAGAGAAGACATAATAAAGAATGGAATGATTCCAGAGTTTATAGGAAGATTTCCCGTTATTGTTCAAATGAATGAACTTTCCTTAGATAGTTTTATTCGCATTCTAAACAATTCCAAAGATAACGCTTTAAAGAAAAATAAAGAGTTTTTAGGTAATGAAGGTGTAGAGCTAATTGTTGAAGAAGATACAAAACTTGCCATAGCAAAAGAAGCCGAAAGACAAAAACTTGGTGCAAGAAGTTTAGACGAAATAATTGAAACGGCACTATCAAAAGCATCATTTGAAATAGCTATGAATCCAAATACTTATGAAAAATTAGTTATTACTCCTGAAACAATTGAAGATAATCATAATTATAAATTAATAAGAAAAAGAAACAATAATTAACGCTTGTTATTGTTTCTTTTTCTAATTCTTATTTTATCTTGAATAATACTATCTAAATCTTTTATATCTATATCATTTGAAACCTTAGATTTTTCAATAGTATTATTATATCTATGCCCATTCATACTACCAAACTTTAAAATATCTCCCGAAATTAAATATTCACTAGGGAATTTTTTTAAATAATAATTAACTAAATAATATTTATTATTAGTAGTATAAACACATTTACCTAATTTTCTAATAGAAAAATTTCTAAGTTCACGTAAACTATAATCATTAAAAGCAGATATCGATATATAAAAGACTGGTTCACTATTATCCTTTAAATATTTTCCAATAAATATATTTTTCTCTGTATCTCCTTTTGATATCTTACAAGAATAATACCAAGTATTTACTTTATTATAGGTAATCTCACTATTATCATTAGTATTAAGACTACATATCTTTTCTCTAATCAAAAGAATAAAATCTTGCGGAAGATTCTTAATAAATTTAGCTATTTCTAAACTATTTTTACAATTATTATTTAATATTATCGAAAGTGTTTCATCTATTTCTCTATCAAATATCATATAATTCCTCCAAACAAGTATATATTATAACTTATTAGGAAGTAAAAAACAATATAAAATCATATAAATTTACATCAAATATATTGAAGAAATAGATAGAATATGATATAATTAAATTGCCTAGAGGATACGACATCTTTTGAATAAAACCGACTAAAGATATTAAACGGGGAGCTAATACAATTTATGTGTTGAAGACCTTCTATTTATAGGTAGGGATCCTAATTAAATTGTTGTGCTGACCCACCTGTGACATTACGCCGCGGGT
>CADBLY010000086.1 GCA_902795725.1 uncultured Erysipelotrichaceae bacterium | reverse complement strand
TAACTGTCTTTGTAGGACAAAGCGGAGCAGGTAAAAGCACCTTATTAAATAAATTAGATCATACCTTAAATTTGCAAACTGGAGAAGTTTCTGTTGCCTTAGGTAGGGGTCGTCATACAACTCGCCATGTTGAATTAATAGGACTATTAGATGGATTGATAGCCGATACCCCAGGATTCTCTAAAATCGATTTTAATGAAATGAGCAAGAGCGATATTAGAGATAATTTTATTGAGTTTAATAAATATCGAAATGCTTGTGAATACAAAGACTGTATGCATATAAAAGAAGAAAATTGTGAAGTAAAAAGACAAGTAGGCAAAAATATTCTAGCAAGTCGATATAATAATTATTTAAAATTCTTAGGAGTAAAAAA
Organism: uncultured Erysipelotrichaceae bacterium; assembly: GCA_902795725.1. Taxonomy (GTDB): domain Bacteria; phylum Bacillota_I; class Bacilli_A; order RF39; family UBA660; genus RUG12438. Next base: position 18,100 of record CADBLY010000086.1, on the reverse strand, counting down.
TGAAGAATAAAAAAGGATTTACCCTTATAGAATTATTAGCAGTATTATTAGTACTAGCTATACTTACTTTAATAACTATACCTATTACTATAAAAATAGTAAAAAATGCGAAAGAAAACTCATATAAAAGAAGTATAGAAAATTATGGAAGAGCAGTAGAAAATGCAGTGGGTAGGTACTTATTAACTGAACCAACTGCTGATTATAGTTCAATTACTTTAGCAACCATAAATAGTTTAATTGATTACAGTGAGCAAGCAGTAACATGTGATAAATTAACCGTAAATAGTAATGGATCAATAAAATTAGAAGGATGTTTTGTTTTTGGTTCTGTTAATAGTGAACAAACCTTTATATATGAAAATGGATTAATAAGTAAGACAAAATACATTGTATATGATGTAGGAAGTGAAATTATTGTTAATAATGAACATTATTATGTAATATCTGATAAAGGATTTGATGATAACTATTTAGTCGCTATTAAAGAAAATCCATTAACAGTGGAAGAAGTAAATATATATGGTAAATCCGGAACAGAAGATAACCATGTTAATAGATTTACAGAGAATTCAATTGGTGAAGCATTTGAAATAAAATATTTAAATTCGAATAATGAATTAGTATCTACGGGAATAGGGGGATTAGCATATTATTCCAGTGAAGAATGTGGGTATGTAAATGGTAAATATAAATATAACTGCAAGAGTAGCTATGATGATTCTGATATTAAATATGTAGTGGATAATTGGGCAGATGATAAGTTTAAAAATAATGAATTAGAAATGATTAAAGGCTATAAAGCTAGAATTATATCGTATAATGAATATTATGATGCAAAAAAAAGTAGATCTGATGTAAATGATGATTGGCTAGGGGGTCCACATACACAGCATTGGATATATGACCCAGATAACAATGAATATAATGGTTGGTATATAGCATGGCAACAATTTCATTCATATCCAGCTGGTAGGACAAAATTTATTATTGATGTTTGTCTTCGTCCTGTAATTAACGTTAAAAAATCAGCCATAGAAAGTAGTGATTAAATGATATCCGTATCTTATTTATCTGTTATAGATAATTTAGAAAATGTTATAAACAAATTAAATAATACTAATTGTGATTATATCCATGTTGATGTTATGGATGGAATATTTGTGTCTAATAAGACTATAAATATAGATAGTATTCAAGATATTCTATTAAAAAGTAATAAAAAATTAGATGTTCATTTAATGGTTAAAGATATTAAATTTTATGTGGATAAATATTCTGAATTAAAACCAGAGATTATAACTATCCATTATGAGGCTAGTGATAATATCATGGATGATATTAAATATATTAAAAGTAAAGGTATTAAATGTGGAGTTAGTATTAAACCTAATACTAGTGTGTCTAGTTTATTACCATATCTTATTGATATTGATTTAATACTTGTTATGAGTGTAGAACCAGGATTTGGGGGTCAAACATTTTTAGATAGTGCTATACCTAAAATAAATCATTTGAGAAATTTAAGAAAACAAAATGATTTAAACTATTTAATTGAAGTAGATGGAGGTATTAATGATATTAATGCTTCTATGTGTAATGCTGATATATTAGTATCAGGTAATTATATAACTAGTAGTGATGATTACCAAAAAAGAATTGATAAATTAAGAAATTAGCTTGATTAATTTAAAATATTAGTATATACTATTAAGAAGTTTGGAGGAATATTATGAAAAATGAAAAAGAAATTAAAATTATCATAGAAGGTAAAGAATGGAAAGATGCCTTAGATAAAGCTTTTGATAAAGTAATTAAAAATATCAAAGTAGATGGTTTTAGAAAAGGGAAAGTGCCTAAAAATATCTTCATGAAAAATTATGGTATTGAATATCTATATGATGAAGCATCTCAAATATGTTCAACCAGTGCGATTAACAAAATGATAGAACAAGCAAAAGAGTTAGATGTTGTCGCACAACCTGAAATGCATCTTGGTACTATTGATGAAAATCACATCGAATTTGTCTTTGAACTTACCTTAAGACCAGAAATAAAATTAGGAAAATATAAAGATCTAGGAATAAAAAAAGATAAAGTAACCGTATCTAAAAAAGAAATAGAAGAAACTATTAATTCTATGAGAGAACAGTACAAAGAAAATATTGTAAAAGATGGTAGTGTACAAAAAGGAGATATAGCTGTAATTGATTTTGAAGGATTTAAAGATGGAAAAGCCTTTGATGGTGGAAAAGGTGAAAATTATTCTTTAGAAATAGGATCAAACACATTTATTCCAGGCTTTGAAGATCAAATTATTGGTATGAGTGCTGGAGAAGAAAAAGATATTAATGTTACCTTCCCAGATGATTATCAAGCTGAAGATTTAAAAGGTAAACCAGTTGTTTTTAAAGTTAAAGTTAATGAAGTAAAAGAAGTTAAATTACCAGAATTAGATAAAGACTTCTTTGAAGATTTAGGTTATGAAGGTATTGATTCTAAAGAATCATTAGAAGCTCAAGTGAAAGAAAATATTAAAGCTCGTAAAGAAGTAGAAGTAGATAATAAGTATACTGATGATGTTTTAGCTAAAATTGCTGAAACAACCGAAGTTGAAATTCCTGAAGTTATGGTACACGATGAAGCTCACAGGATGGTGCACCAATTTGCTGATCATATTGCTTATCAAGGAATTAGTATTGAACAATTTTATCAAATGACAGGATCTAATGAATCTAAACTTATGGAACAATATAAAGAAGAAGCTTTAAAAAGGGTAAAAACTAGATTAATACTTGATGAAATTATCAAAAAAGAAAAAATTAAAGTAACTGATGAAGAAATAGAAAATCGCATCGATGAATTAGCTAAAAAATATAATATGACTAAAGAAGAAGTAAAAAAAGATTATGGCAATGACTTAGAATACATAAGATATGACCTACAAATAAGAAAAGTTTTTGAAATGATTAAATAAAGATTTGCATATATTTAAAATATATGATATTATTAATAGCGTGATCCGCTGATGAAAGTCATGATCATAATTTATAGAAAGGATAGTGACACCCATGAATTTAGTAGATAAAATAACTAAAAAACAAATTAGAACTGATATTCCTGAATTTAGAGTAGGAGATACTGTTAAAGTAAATCTTAAAATTGATGAAAAAGATTCAAGAGGAAATATCAAAACAAGAATTCAAGTTTATGAAGGTCTTGTAATGGCTATTAAAGGATCAGGAGTTAGTAAAACATTTACCGTAAGAAAAGTTTCAGGTAATGTTGGTACAGAAAAAACTTTACCTGTTAATTCACCACGTATTGATTCAATTGAAGTGGTAAGACTTGGTAAAGTAAGAAGAGCTAAATTAAATTATATTAGAAATTTAAAGAAAACTCCTAAGATTAAGGAAAGAGCCAATAAAAAAGAAAATTAATTAATATTTAGGGCTGTTAAGCCCTATTTTGTTAGGTGATGCATGAAAAGAATTGTTAAAGAGTTAATACCATATATAATTATTGTTATATGTGTAGTATTATTTAGAACATTTATAGCTACTCCAGTAGTAGTAGATGGACCATCAATGGATCCAACTTTAAAAAATGGTCAGTTATTAATATTAGAAAAAATTGACAAAAATTATAAACGTATGGATATTGTGATTGTTAAAACTAAAATAGATGGTTCCAAAGAAAGATTGGTCAAAAGAATAATTGGACTACCAGGAGAAATAATTGAATATAAACATGACAAATTGTATGTTAATGGTAAAATTGTAAAAGATCAGTTTTCTAGTATTACGGATAGATTTAGCATTGAAGAGATATATAATACAAAAAAAATACCAGAAGGATACTATTTTGTTATGGGAGATAATCGAAATGTATCTCTTGACAGTCGTGATAAAAGAGTTGGATTTATCAAAAAGAATGAAATAGTTGGTAAAGCTGTGTTTAGAATATTCCCATTCAACAAAATAGGTGGAATATAGAAAGGGGAACTATGAAAGTTATAGATATTAAAGAAGAAGAATTTAATGATAAAATAAAAGGAAACAAAGTATTAGTAGATTGTTATGCTAATTGGTGTGGACCATGTAAAATGCTAAGTCCTATTATTGATGAAGTAGCAAGCCAGATAGATAATTGTGAATTCTATAAATTGGACATAGATAATGCTAATAACGTAGCTAAACAATACGGAATAATGTCAATACCTACATTACTAGTTTTTGAAAAAGGATCTCTAGTTAGACAAAATGTTGGATTTATTTCTAAAGAAGAATTAATAAAATTTATTAATTAGCTTAAGTTTAACTTAAGTTTTTTCTTTTGCACAATATTAGTATAGAAAAAAATATATAAATGTGTTACAATGATAATGGTGATTATATGAAAGTATCAATAGGTGTTTCAAATAGACATGTACATTTGAAAGAAGAAGATTTTAAAACTTTGTTTGGCAATGATGCTGTTTTAGAAAAAAAGAAGGCATTAACTCAACCTAATCAATATGCATCAAACTCTTTAGTGTCTATAAAAACAGATAAATCTACAATAGAAAATGTTAGAGTTTTAGGGCCACTAAGAGATTATACTCAAGTAGAAATATCCAAAACTGATGCATATAAACTAGGATTAAATCCTCCTGTAAGAAACTCAGGTGATCTACAAGATAGTGAAAACATAACTATTATAGGACCTAATGGAACTATAGCTGCACATAATTCTTGCATTATAGCTACAAGACATATCCACATTTTGCCTGAACAATTAAAACAGTATAACCTAGAAGGAAAAGAAACAGTAAATGTTAAAATCAATGGAGAAAAAGGTGGTATAATAACTAATGTCTATCTAAAGGCTGCTGATAATTCCTTCTTTGAAATGCATTTAGATACCGACGATGCCAATGCTCATTTAATAAAAAATGGTGATATAGGAGAGATTATATGAAAAAAATAAGCTATCTAATAATATGTCTATTAACAGTATTTGTAGGTCTATCTAGTATACATGCCATTGATTGTTATAAGAAAACAACATCCATCTTCAAATACTCAACCAGTCCCATCTTAGAAGATGGAAACCAAGGTACTAGTGTAAATAAAAAGTTTTGTAACAATTTAACGCCTTGCTATAAACATAACTATACTAAGAATACTGTTTATACCACAGACTGCAAAGCCAAAACAGGCGAAAATGAAACAACCACTTGTAAAAAAGTATCAGGTAGTAAATGCTCAAATGAAGCTAATTCAGGTGAAGTATGGAATGATGAATATAATATCTCTAGTCCTACCGGGCTTGTTTATGTAGCTTGTGGTAAAGATTTAAGTTTAAACAATTGTAATGGTGGTGGAACAGGAGCATATGATATTCCTGTTATAATTCCAAGGCTCATTTCATTTGCGGTTAATGCCTTAAAAATAGTTACCCCAGTAGTCTTAATTATCGTTGGAATGATTCAAATGATAAAAGCTGTTGCTTCATCTAAGGAAGACGAAATTAAAAAAGCACAAAGTGGTTTAGTAAAAAAAATAATAATTGCTATAATGATATTCTTTGTTATTGCTATAGTACAGTTTGCCATAAATAAAGTAGCTGATAGTAGTGAAAAGGCTAGCCTATCTAAATGTTTGAAATGCTTTCTAAATAATGATTGTCAATTAACATATTATAGAACTGGTAATAATGGAGAAGATTGTTTAGATATTAATACGCCAAATAAAAAAACTACGAATAATTCTTCCGGTAGTGGAAGCACTACTCATGAAAGCTCTAGCGGGGCAACTCATGGTGGTGGAGGATTTGAATATTAATTGACATAAAATAATAAATGTGCTAATATTTAAGGACTTAAGTGTCCTTTTTTTGGTGGTGATAAGATGAAAAAAATAGTAATACCTTATAATAAAGAACAAATGGATTTAACTAAGAATCTAGTTGATGGTTATATAATTGGTATTAAAGATATGAGCGTTAATACCTTTTATAATATTGATATAAAAAAATTAGATGATTTAGATTATTCTAAAGAAATATTTATATCCTTAAATAAAAATATTGAAAATAAAGATTTAGATAGATTAAAAGATTTTTTATTAATACTGAATAATTATCCTATTAAAGGTGTCTTATATAGTGATGTATGTTTTGTAAATTTAAAAAAACAATTAAAAATAAATTATGATTTAGTTTGGGCTTCCGAACACTTATCAACAAATTATGAAACAATTAACTATTGGTCTAATTTTGGAATTAATTATACTTATTTATCAAGCGATATTAAACTATCAGATATATTAGATATTAGATTAAATACTTCTGTTAAACTAATGACTAATATCTTTGGCTATTTACCTATGTTTGTATCTAAAAGACATATTGTTAAAAATTATCTTAAAAAGTTTAATATAAAAGATGATTCTGATATTCATTATATAATGAAAGAAAATAAAACATATCCAATAGTAGATACCAATATAGGAACTTTTGTATATTCTAACAACCTTCTTAATAGTTTAAAAGAAGTTAATATCTTAGAAGAAAATGGTATCGAATATGGAGTTATTAATGGATTCGATATAGATAGTGATATTTTTTTAAAAATAATAAAAATAATAAATAACGTAAACAAAAATAATGTAATAGAAAGTATCGATGAAATAAATAAGCTTATCCCAAACACAGATACCGGTTTTATGTATCTTGATACAATAAGTAAGGTGAAAAAATGAAAAAGGTAGAATTACTTGCCCCAGCTGGCAATTTAGAAAGATTAAAAGTAGCTTTAAAGTATGGAGCAGATGCGGTATATGTTGGAGGGACTTTATTAAATCTAAGAGCTAATGCCATAAATTTTACATTTGACGAATTAAAAGAAGGTATTGATTATGCTCATAATTTAGGAAAAAAAGTATATGTTACAGTAAATATAGTCATGCATAATTCAGATTTAAAACAGATAGATAGATATTTACAAAAATTAAAAAGTATCAACGTAGATGCAATTATTGTAAGTGATCCATGTGTTTTAAAATATGCCAAAAAGCATAATATAGAAGTACATTTATCTACTCAACAATCAACCCTAAATTATGAAAGTGTACTATTTTGGAAAAATGAAGGTGTAAAAAGAATTGTTCTTGCCAGAGAGTGTTATAAAGAAGATATCAAACTAATAAAAGAAAAAACCGGCATGGATATAGAAGTGTTTATCCATGGAGCTATGTGTGCTGGAATAAGTGGTAGATGTGTAATGTCCAATTTCTTAACAAATCGTGATGCCAATCGTGGTGGATGTAGTCAAATTTGTCGTTGGGATTTTGAACTTTTAGATAGTTCAAAAAACAAATTAACTAAGGAAAAACCATTTACCTTCTGTGCTAAAGATTTAATGATGTATGAACATATAAAAGAAATGATTGATATTGGTATTGATTCTTTTAAAATAGAAGGTAGAATGCGTTCTTTATATTACATAGCAATTGTAGTATCGGCATATCGAAAAATAATAGATAATTATTATAATTTAAATTCTAATTTTGAATATAATAAAGATAAGAAGGCTCTTGAAAGTGTTGCTAATAGAGAATCTAGTGTTCAATTTTTTAATGGAATATATGATGAAACTTGTAGTTACTATAATGGTAGACAAGAATTATCTAACCAAGAATTCCTAGGAATTATTCTAGATTATAAAGATAAAATGATGAAAGTTGAACAAAGAAATTACTTTCAAAAGGGTGATAATATTATAATATTTGGGCCAAACTATCAATTAAAATATCAAATTGATAAAATTTACGATGAAGATAATAATATAATAGAAGTAGTAAATCATCCAAGACAAATAGTATATATACCTATAGATTATAAAGTGTCCAAATATGATATGATTAGAGTTGACAAAGATAGATAAATGTAGTATTATTTTTAAGACTAATTTTAAAGAGGTGAAGAAAATGAAAAAAGAAGTATATTTAACAATAGATGGAATGAATGAATTAAAAAGTGAATTAGAAGATCTAATTCAAGTGAGAAGACCTAATGTTATTACAGCTTTAAAAGAAGCAAGAGCACTAGGAGATTTATCCGAAAATGCTGAATATGATGCTGCAAGAGCTGAACAAGCAGAAGTAGAAGGACGTATCAAAGAAATAGAAGCTATGCTAGAAAATGCTGTCATTATTGAAAATGTTAATACTGATGTAGTATCTATTGGTACCAAGGTAAAATTATCTTATGTAGAAGATGGAGAAATTGAAGAATATTCAATCGTAGGTGTCAATGAAGCAGATCCATTTGATAATAAAATATCTAATGAATCACCAATAGCGCAAGCTATTATGGGTCTAAAAGTAGGATCAACTGTTTCAGTAGATAGTCCAAATGGCAAATATGACGTTAAAATAATGGAAATATCTATATAAGATTAAAAATCGTTGACAAATACCTTTTTGTGTGATAATATGTACTTAAACACGAAGAGGTGTTTTTATTTTAATTAAATGGAGGGTATATGAAAAAACTTGCGAGATTTATAGTTAGTGTTAAAAAAGAATTAAAAAGGGTTAGATGGCCAAAGAAAAAAGAAATGATTGTATATTCTACTGCTACTATTCTTGTTATAGTATTCTTTATGGCATTCTTTACTCTAACTGATACCGTTATCGGTGCGATTGTGAGGTTAGCTTCATAATGGAAAAAGAATGGTATGTTGTTAATACTTATTCAGGACATGAGAATAAGGTAAAAGAAAAACTTGAGATGCGTGCTAGCTCAATGGGTATGGACGATTATATTTTTCGAGTTGTTGTTCCAGAAGAGACTATTATTGAAAACAAGAATGGTAAGGAAAAAGAAGTAAAGAAAAAACTTTTTCCAGGATATATTCTTGTTGAAATGATAATGACTGATGAAGCATGGTTTATTGTTCGTAATACACCTGGTGTTACAGGGTTTATCGGATCAAGTGGTAAGGGTGCTAAACCATTCCCATTAACACCACAAGAAGTAGATAAAATCTTAGGTAGCATGAATATGAGCAGATTAGATATTGCAAATGAATTAGGCGAAGGCGACAACGTTAAAGTAACTAGTGGAGCTTTCGAAAATATGATGGGTAAAGTTAAATCTATTGATATAGCAAATCAATCAGTCGAAGTAGCTTTAGATCTATTTGGTCAAGAGACAATTGTCGAAGTTAACTTTGGTGAAATTGCAAAAATTTAAGCATAATATTAAATAGTAAGTTTACAAATAAAAAAAAATATGTTATTATTAATGGGCTATATTATTTTTAATATAGATTTTGTGGGAGCTAATGTTTATTGCGGAGGCATTTGAACCACACCACATAACAATTAATAGGAGGTGTTTTTCGTGGCAGAAATAGTTAATAAGATTAAATTACAAATTCCAGCAGGTAAAGCTACTCCTGCACCACCAGTTGGTACTGTATTAGGTCCAGCCGGAATTAATTTACAGGAATTTTGTACAAAATATAATGATGCAACCAGAGATAAAATGGGTGATATCTTACCAGTTGAAATAACTGTTTATGATGATAGAAGTTTTGACTTTGTAATCAAAACTCCACCTACAGCATTCTTAATTAAAAAGACAGCTAAACTTAAAAAAGGCTCATCTAAAGGAGCTAATGAAACAGTTGGAAGCCTAACCCAAGCTCAACTTAAAGAAATTGCTGAGATTAAGTTACCAGACTTAAACTGTTATACAGTAGAAGAAGCCATGAAAATAGTAGCTGGTACTGCTAAAAACATGGGTGTTACTGTAGAAGAATAATTAAAACATAGGTTATACCTATGTGGGAGGAATTATCCGCATATACCACATAAGGAGGAATTAAAATGAAGAAAGCAAAGAAATATGTTCAAGCATCTTCAAAAGTAGATAAAACTAAATTATATACTAAAGAAGAAGCTGTAAAACTAGTAAAGGAAATTGCAAGTGCTAAATTTGATGAATCAGTAGAATTAGTTTTAAGATTAAATCTTGATACTAAAAAAGCTGATCAACAATTAAGAGGTGCAACTGTTCTACCTAATGGAACTGGTAAAACTAAAAAAGTATTAGTTATTGCTAAGGGACCAAAAGCAGAAGAAGCTAAAAAAGCTGGAGCTGACTATGTTGGAGATAATGATATGATTGAAAAAATATCAAAAGAAAATTGGTTTGATTTTGATACTCTTATCGCTACTCCAGATATGATGCCTGCATTAGGTAAAATAGGACGTGTTTTAGGACCTAAAGGTTTAATGCCAAACCCTAAAACAGGAACTGTTACTATGGATGTTAATAAAGCAGTTGAAGACGTTAAAAAAGGACGTGTTGAATATCGTGCAGATAGCTATGGAAATGTAGCTGTATCCATTGGTAAAGTATCATTTGATGAAGATAAACTGCTAGGAAACTTAGTTTCGTTCATTTCATTAATCGTTAAATCTAAACCTTCAGTAGTTAAAGGTAAATATATTAAAAATATTACTATTTCATCTACTATGGGTCCTGGAATTAAGATTGATGCAAGTGAATTTATGAATTAGTATTTACAAATTAATAACAATGTGTTATAATTAGCACTAGTTGGAGAAAATATACCGTAGACAGTAGGCAAATGTAAGACCTACCGAGGGAAAAATAAAACTCAAAGTCCCTACGGTAAGTGGGGGTTTTTTTATCGGTATAGTTTTAAGGAGGTGTAATATGGCAAATCCAAAGATATTAGAACAAAAACAAGTTATTATTGATGAAATAACTAATAATGTTAAAGAATCAACAGCTTTTATCTTCTTAGAAAATCATGGTTTATCAGTAGATGAGACTATGGAACTTAGAAGAATGTTAAAAGAAAGTGATTCAGAATTAAAAATTTATAAAAATACTTTAGTTAATAGAGCTTTAAAAACTTTAGATATTGATTTAGAAGAACATTTAAATGGCCCTAAAGTTGTAGCTTTTGGTAAAGATATGATTGAACCAATTAAAGCTGTAAGTACTTTTATAAAGAAACATCCTAACTTAGAAATGAAGATAGGAATTGTTGATGGAAAAATAACAGAATTAGATGAATTGAACAAACTAGCTACTATTCCATCAAGAGAAGGATTACTTACAATGTTTGCAAGTGGTCTTATGGGTATTGCAAGAGATTTTGCAATCTGCTTAGATTTACATAGTAAAAATTTAGAAGAAAATTAATTGAAAGGAGAGATATATTATGGCAAAACTAAGTGCACAAGAAATTATTGATTCACTAAAAGAAATGACTCTTTTAGAAATCAAAGAAGTTGTAGATTTAATGAAGGAGGAATTTGGTGTTGATCCATCTGCTGTTGCTGTTGCTGCTGCTCCAGCTGCTGATGCTCAGGAACAAGGACCAAGTTCACAAGATGTTGTATTAGCAAGTTGTGGTGCTAATAAAATAGCTGTTATCAAATTAATCAAAGAAGTTACTGGCTTAGGATTAGGAGATGCTAAAGCAATCGCTGACAACGGTGGAGTAATTAAAGAAAAAGCTTCTAGCGATGAAGCAAATGAATTAAAAGCTAAATTCGAAGAAGCTGGCGCAACTATCGAATTAAAATAATTAAATTTAAAACTGTTAAGCCTATACAATTTGTATGGGCTTTCAGTGTCTTTGAAAGTAAGGGAGTTTAATGAAAATTAATAATATTAATAAAAGATTAATTGCTGGATTAATGGGTGGAATAATGTTATCCACACCACTTGTTTTAACATCTTGTTCAAACTATTCTTATATAACAGAAGAAGATGGTAATGTTCATTTGGATAAAGATAAATTATATAGTTATAATGATGTTAGTCAATTGGAAATAATAGTTTTAAGGATAAAAGACAAGGAAGTTACTTATTTAGGAAAGGCGAAATATGATGGCCGGGTAACGTTATATTATTGTACAGATGTCTTTACTGATAAGATTATATATGATGATAAAGGAATCAATAAAATTGAAGGTTTAGAATTAATATCACATGAACCGATAGAAAAATATTTAATTTCTTATAATATGTTAAAAGATAAATATAGTAAAACAGATTTAGAATTATTATTTAAAAGGATTAAACAAGATTATTATACTGATACTAAGAATAAATCATTAGTAAAAAAATAGGAGGTTTTAGAATGAGTAAATATAAATTAAAATATGTGGATAAACGATTGAATAATAAAAAATCATTTAAACGTGATGTTGTAACTTTGGTAAGTCTTACTACTCTTATGTCTGCATCAATTATTGGCTGTGGATTAGTTAAATCAAGAATTGAAGAAAATAATTACCAATTAGAAAAACATAAGAAAAATCATGATTTAAGTTATGAAGAAATGACTAATTGTGAATTATTAGAAATACAAATTGGATACTTAACTGATATATATATGTGTAAAAAAACTAAAAAAGTAGATAAAGGTACTGTTATATATAGCTATGATACGATTGATAATAATACTAATATGTATAATGAAACAGCAATAGGTAATAAAAAATATGATGTTTTAGATGTAGCTACTTTAATTAAAAGAAGCGATAATATTGAAGATTATTTAGTTAATTTTAATAAAGTTCAAGAGTGGTATACGCCAGAAGAGCAAAAAGAAATTTTAAATGATATAAAAAGTGTCTATGAATTTTCTTTTTATGAAAATAAAGATAAACAAAAAGTATTAAATTAAATTTATTCATCAATGTAGCTCAGGAGGTTAAAGTGAATGACATTATTAATATAGAAAACACCAAAATAGAAAATTTAATTTATGAAATACGTGGAAAACAAGTGATGCTTGATTCGGATTTGGCGAGACTTTATGGATGTAAAAATGGCACTAAAGAAATAAACCAAGCGGTAAAGAATAATCTAAATAAATTTCCAGATAGATTTGTATTTAGAGTTACTGAAAAAGAATTTAATGTTTAGAAGTCAAAAAATTTGACTTCTAAAGGTGGAGCTAGAAAAGGCCATACCGCATTCACAGAACAAGGTGTTGCTATGCTTGCCACAATACTGTAATGCGACATTATATCGGTGATAACGAGTATAAATTATCTAATATTGAAACAAAAATGCTTGATCATGATAATAAAATAAAAATATTACAAGCAACTTTTGAACAATTAGAAATAAAAAGAAAAAATCATGAAATATATTTTAATAGTCAAATATATGATGCTTATTCTAAAATAGTGGAAATATTTAAAGAGATAAAGAAAGAATTAATTATTATAGATGGATATGCTGACAATACAATACTTGATATTGTAAAAAGAATAAAGATAAATGTGACTATAATTACTAAATCAAATAATTTATTAACCGAACAAGATATATCATTGTGGAGCAAGTATTAATCGTATTGGATATAAAACATTCTCAATTACCTTGGTTGGTGATTTAGAAATATGTGAAGCTTTGATTAATAGAGTAAAAAAAATATGCAGTAAAGTAGGGTGAGATATGGCTTATTACTTCGATAAAAAAAATGATGTAGAAAGTAATGAAAAAAAGATTAAAGTAAAAATAAAAGATAAATATTATGAATTTTATACTGATAATAATGTTTTTTCAAAAAACTATTTAGATTTTGGCACAAGAACATTACTAGAAAGTATTGAGAGTGTGAGTGGTGATATCCTAGATTTTGGATGTGGTTATGGGCCGATTGGTATTTATCTTAAAAGTACCTTTGATTGTAATGTTGATATGGTAGATATAAATGATAGAGCATTAAACTTATCAAAAAAGAACAGCATATTAAATGATGTTGATGTTAATATCTTTGAAAGTGATATTTATAATAATATCGATAAAAAGTATGACTATATTATTACTAATCCTCCGATAAGAGTAGGAAAGGTTATATTATATAAAATATTATTTGAAGCACAACAATATTTAAAGGCATCTGGACACTTAATCTTTGTTATTCATAAAGATCAGGGGGCTAAAAGTTTAATGAAATTATTAAACAGTGAATATAAAGTGTCAAATATTAAAAAAAATAAGGGATTTTTTGTAATTGATTGTCAAAAACCTTGACATATTTACAAAAGAGTGCTAAAATCTTAAATTGGCGACATATATATTTCTGCTAATATATGTTTACGAAAAAATTTAGTTATTGGGGTGAAAAAGTGGCTTATACAGTTAAAAAATTTGGGGATTACCGCGAAAGAAGAAGTTATGCTAAAACAAAAGATGCAATCGAATTAAACAACTTACTAGAGATACAAAAAAAGTCATATGACTGGTTTATGACAGAAGGAATTCAAGAAGTATTTGATGATATTTTTCCAGTGGAAAGCTTTACTGGAAATTTAATGCTTGAATTTGGAAACTATAGGTTTGAAGAACCTAGATATTCTATTAAAGGATGCAAAGATAGATATGCAACCTATGCCGCACCTTTAAAAGTAGATGCTAGATTATTTAATCAAGAAACTGGAGAAGTTAAAGAACAAGAAATATACTTAGGTGACATGCCAATTATGACCGAAACTGGTACATTTATAATAAACGGAGCAGAACGTGTTATTGTATCACAACTAGTTCGTTCACCTAGTGCTTATTATGCCAAAGAAATTGATAAGAAAAATGGTAAAGAAATCATTACATCACAAATTATTCCTACCCGTGGAACATGGTTAGAGTATGAAACAGATGCTAGGGATGTAATTTATTGTCGTATTGATAGAACAAGAAAAGTACCTATTACAACATTCTTACGTGCTTTAGGTTTATCTAGTGATGCAGATATTGTTGATTTATTTGATGAAGATGAATATATCTTAAAAACAATTGAAAAAGATACTAATAAAAACACTGATGAATCATTAATTGATATTCATTCAAAGTTAAGACCAGGAGAACCTTCCACACTAGATAGTGCGAAAAACCAATTAATATCAAGATTTTTTGATTCATTTAGATATGACTTAGCTAAAGTAGGACGTTATAAATTTAATAAAAAATTAAATGTAACTGATCGTTTATTAGGATGTAAATTAGCTGAAGATATTAATGTTGATGGAAAAGTTATCGTAGCTAAAGATACTGTTGTTGATAAAGACATATTAAATACATTAAAACCATATTTAGAAAATGGTTATGGTGTAGTTGAAGCATTAATCAATGAAGAACTAGATACTTATAATAAAGTTCAAATAATTAAAGTATATTCTAAAAAGAATCCAGAAAAGATTGTTAAAATCATTGGTAATGATCAAACAGTTGATCTAAAAAGACTTACTATTTCTGATGTATATGCATCAGTATCATACTACTTAAATTTACATGAAGGTATTGGTTCATTTGATGAAATTGACCACTTATCTAATAGACGTGTACGTCAAGTAGGAGAATTGTTACAAAATCAGTTTAGAGTTGGTGTAACTCGTATGGAAAGAGTAATAAGAGATCGTATGAGTACGCAAGAATTAGATGAAGTAACACCTAAAACATTAATTAATATTAGACCACTAACAGCAGCTATTAAAGAGTTCTTTGGTTCAAGTCAATTATCACAATTCATGGATCAAACTAACCCAGTAGCTGAGTTAGCAAATAAAAGACGTTTATCTTCTTTAGGACCTGGTGGTTTATCAAGAGATAGAGCAGGTATGGACGTTCGTGACGTTAACTCATCACACTACGGAAGATTATGTCCAGTTGAGTCACCAGAAGGACCAAATATCGGGCTTATTACAGCACTTGCTAGTTATGCTAAAGTGGATGATTATGGTTTCATTATGACTCCATATCGTAAAGTTGAAAACGGTAAGTTAACTGATGAAATAAAATATATGACAGCCGATGAAGAACTTGAATATAAGATTTCTCAAGCAACAGTAAAATTAACTGATGATAATTGTTTTGCTGATGCTCAGGTTCCAGTTAGATATCGTGGAGATAATATCATGATATCATCAAAAGATGTTGATTATATTGACGTATCAAGTCAACAAGTAATATCAATTACAACTGCTGGAATTCCATTCTTGGAGCACGATGATGGTAAACGTGCATTGATGGGTTCTAACATGCAACGTCAAGCAATACCTTTATTAAAAGCGGAAGCACCACTAGTAGGTACCGGAATAGAAGCTATATCTGCAAAAGATAGTGGAGCTGTTGTTATTGCTAAGGCTGATGGTATTGTTGACTACGTTGATGCTAATAAAATTATTGTTAAAACTAAAGGTGGTAATGACACTTACTATTTAAATGGTTATGAACGAAGTAATGCTGGTACTTGTTACCATCAAATTCCAATTGTTAGAGTTAAAGATAAAGTAAAGAAAGATCAGGTTATTGCCGATGGACCATCTACTGACTTAGGTGAAATGGCTCTAGGTAAAAACGTTACGGTTGCTTTCATGAACTTTAATGGATATAACTATGAGGATGCTGTTATCTTAAACGAAAGATTAGTTCGTGATGATGTATATACATCTATTCATATTCAAGACTATCAAATTGAATGTCGTGATACAAAATTAGGACCAGAAGAGTTTACTCGTGATATTCCAAATGTATCTGAAGAAAGCCGTAAGAACTTAGATGAATTTGGTATCGTTCGTATTGGTACTGAAGTTAAAGATGATGATATTTTAGTTGGTAAAGTTACGCCGAAAGGAATGGCTGAATTAACCAGTGAAGAAAAATTATTACATGCTATCTTTGGTGAGAAAACTCGTGAAGTTAGAGATACATCTTTACGTGTTCCACATGGTGGAGAAGGTATCGTTCACGATATAAAAATATTTACTAAAGAAGATAGTGATGAGTTAGGTGCTGGAGTATCTAAAATCATCCGTGTATATATTGCTCAAAAACGTAAAATAACCGTTGGAGATAAAATGGCTGGTCGTCATGGTAACAAAGGTGTAATTTCACTAGTATTACCAAGTGAAGATATGCCATATCTATCTGATGGTACTCCAATTGATATTTTACTTAATCCACTAGGAGTTCCATCTCGTATGAACCTAGGACAGATTTTAGAGATGCATTTAGGTGCAGCAGCTAAAGAACTAGGTATCCATGTTGCTACTCCAGTATTTAGTGGAGCTGAAAAAGATGAAATACTTGATGCTTTAAAAGAAGCAGGATTAGATGAAGATGGAAAAGCTATTCTATATGATGGTCGTACAGGAGAACCATTTGATAATAGAATAAGTGTTGGTGTAATGTATATGATTAAGTTGCACCACATGGTAGATGATAAACTACACGCTAGATCAACTGGACCATATAGTTTAGTTACCCAACAACCACTTGGTGGTAAAGCTCAATTCGGTGGTCAAAGATTTGGAGAAATGGAAGTTTGGGCACTTTATGCTTATGGTGCTGCTCATGTTCTTCAAGAGATGATGACAATAAAATCCGATGACGTTGTTGGACGTGTTAAAGTATACGAATCAATCGTTAAAGGTATGCCACTACCTAGTGCTGGTATTCCAGAATCATTTAGAGTATTAATTAAAGAGTTCCAAGCTTTAGGTCTAGATATTACCGTTTTAAATGAATATGGTAACTTTGAAGAATTAAAGGATTTGGAATCTATTGATACTGAAGATGTATCAAACGATGAAGAAGAAAAGAATATTAATTCCAATTTAATTGACCAAGATACCGATGATGAAGTATTTGAAAGCTATGAAGATGATTTAGAAGAAGATTATCAAGATGAAATCGATAATACGGATATTGAAGAAGAATTAGAGGAAGGTGAGGAATAATGGATGTAAATAATTTCGAAGGATTAAAAATAGGAATTGCCTCACCTGAGAAAATTCGTTCTTGGAGTTATGGTGAAGTTAAAAAGGCAGAAACCATTAACTACCGTACTTTAAGACCAGAAAGAGATGGACTTTTCTGCGAAAAAATATTTGGACCAACAAAAGATTTTGAATGTGCTTGTGGAAAATATAAAAGATTAAGATATAAAAATATTATATGTGATCGTTGTGGAGTAGAGGTAACTCGTTCTAAAGTTCGTCGTGAACGTATGGGACATATTGAGTTAGCTACTCCTGTATCTCATATTTGGTTT